>DFKI01000152.1 GCA_002373325.1 Treponema sp. UBA3649 | reverse complement strand
CAAAAGTCCTGGAGCGGAGTGCATCATTTTTTTCCAGATTGGGTAACGCTCGTTCATTGGCTCGATTTTTTTTCCGCTCAGGTTGAATGAGCTGATTTCACCGAGTGTCGTAAAATAGAGCTTGTCGGAAATCTTGCAGATGCTGTCGAAGGTGGTAAGTCCGTCATCGCCATGGTAAATCTGCACCGCCTTTTTTTCTTTCCAATTGTACCTGTAAAAATTCGGGAGGAAAGTCTGCGCGCAGTAAATCTCCACGTGCTCGCTTCCGTCTTCTGATTTTTCAAGTACCGGCACAATGTCCGAAATCTCATCTGGATTGAAGATTCCCGGTGTGGAGCCGAATCCTACCCTTGCCTCAACCCACGTTGGATTGCTTCTGTCCGGATAGATGTACGCGAATCCGTATACCGGGTGTGACATGAACACTACAAGTTCGGTCTTTCCCGTATCCTTTCCCTTGTCATATTTCGGCATGTGTGCGACGGCGACGCTTTTTACACCGCATGTCCTGAGACTTGTGGAGCCGAGGGAAATCCAGCTTTGACCCGCGTTCTTGGAGAGATAGACCGCATCCTTTGTGGCCGTGACGAGTATGTTGTTGTCCGTTGGATCCGCTTCGAGTCCTTTGAGCAACGGAGCCTTTTTTACGAGCTTTTTCTGACCGACCTCATATTCCTTTACAGTGAGCACAGGAAGTCCCTTGTTGCATTCCGTGAAATTGATAAGGTCCGTCGTCGAGATGATTCCGTTTGACGTGATGAAATACCATTTTGATTTGCTTCCGCTTTCCGTCCTTAAGATTTTGGAGACCGAGCCCTCCGTCCAAAGTTCGTCCATCCCGCCCCTTGCCGTAAGACGGTAGAGTCCGCTGTTCGTTGCCACCAAAAATGGTTCCGCCGATGAGTCTTTTTTTTCGGGCATCTGCTCGGGGAGTCGGTAAAGAGGCTTCGTCTGTGCAAATGATATGGAAGCCATGAAAATCAAAAACAATCTTATAGAAATTTTACGCATACAGAAAATATCGGTACCACGCATGGAAGGGTTTAGGCACATTTTCTTCTATATAATTACGCTCGATTCACGACAATGACGCAACGGGGGGAGGAAAAATTAAGAATTAAAGATTTTGGAGAAAATCTGTTTACAATATGGAAATTTGCCGATATAATTACGATAGGGGAATTGTGCGGGCAATGTCACCGTGGATGCTGTTTTCGGATGGTGATGACACTGATTCGGGGATTTTTGGAGGAATTTCTTAGGAAATTTGGAAATTTATTTAAAAACTACCCGTTTGGGTAGTGAACGGATTTGGATTTGGTGTATAATGTTATGATGACAAATAGTGGGGTCCGTGCGGTCTGAGCGATGTTCTTCCGTGCGGATAAAATTTGTAAAGTTTTTTGTAAAAATGTGGAAGGTGTATGATAAATCGGAGAAAGAGCTGCATCCTTGTGATGCTCATCGCCTTGAATACTAATTTTCTCTTTGCCTACGAGCTGACTTTCAAGCTTAGTCCTGAGGTTTTCTTTCCATTTCTCTCTCAGGGACAGAACTTTGCTCCGGTCGCTTTTGACGGTTATTTTTCAACAGGAATAAATCTCACGAGCTGGCTGAATCTGGGACCGGAATTCGGCTTTTTCATGGTTCCCAAGGACAGTTCGTCTAAACTCAAGGAAGGTGTCTCGAAAAATGTCTTCGTGGTGCCGGTCGGAGTGCATCTGGAGGGATTCTGGTTTCCTCTTTCCCGCATGGAGGTGAATCTGGGGCTCACTCTGGGCGTGGGAATGGCCATGAACGGTCGCGTCACCGATTATTCTCCCTGGGGAAGGGTCAGTGCGGGAGCCGCTTTCAGAATCAGTCCGTCGTGGTCAATCGGCGTGGAGGGCTCCTTTTACACTCATCAGTCTTACGGAATCATCGGAAAGCCTGGAATCGCGGGACCTTCGGTGGGTGTGTCGGTCAAATTCCTTCTGGACACCGAGAAAATCACCGGCAAAGTCAACGCAAGGATTGAGCAGGATGAGAGTGTGTTCCCGCTCATGTCAAAGCTCTACAAGGAAAATCCATTCGGAACCCTTTATATAGAAAATCATGAGTCGGCTGAAATCAGGAACGTCAAGGTTTATTTCAGGACCGAGAATTACACTGCGTCCGATCTTTTGTGCGGCAAGGTCGATTTAATCCACAAGCGGAAGACCGCCGAGGTTCCCGTCATGGCTGATTTCAACGAGCGCATAATGATGTTCAGTGAATCCGGGGACATCCCTGCCGAGATTGTGATTGAATACGAGCTTCTCGGACAGAAGAGGACATCGGTGGAGTCCGTGGTTGTTCCGGTCTACAACAGAAACCAGGTGCGGTGGTTTGACCCGAACGTGCTTGCGTCCTACATTTCCACCAACTCACAGGAAGTCCTTGAGCTTTCGAAATATCTTGTGGGAGTCGCGCGTAACCAGCTCCGGTCAGGATTGAACCGAAATCTTCAGTTTGCGATGTATCTTTTTGAGGGTCTGAGACTTTCTGGAATAGAGTGCAAGAGCGACAACTCGACCCCGTACTCGACGAGCCATCTGGACAGCGACGTGCTCGATTACATACAGTACCCCTTCCAGACCATGCTCTACAAATCCGGGGATGTGGACGACGTGGGAGTTCTTTTCATGGCCATGCTTGAGTCTGTCGGTATTTCCGCTGGATTCATTCCCCTTGAGGACGATTTCATAGTGATGATTGACCTGAAGATGGATGAGTCCAAGATTTCCAGCTCCTTTGACGGCTCAGACCGCGTTATCATTATGGATGGAAACGTGATGGTCCCCATTGCGATGTCCACTTTGCGCGAGGGATTCGTGAACAGCTGGTATTATGCGGTGTCGGCCATTATGGATGCGGCTGAGGAAGGACAGGACGTGACCTACTACGGATTGAGCGACGCGTGGCAGTCTTATCCGCCGGCTTCGTTTGCAAGCTCTGGTACTGTGGACAAGCCTTTGGAAGCTCCCCTTGTCTCTGCCGTGGAGACCGACATGTCAAGGTACATCACAACGGAATTCGGTCCTCAGATTGCGGCTGTGCAGAATCAGCTCAGGGCGAAGGGAATCTCCGTGGAGCTTTTGAACAAGCTTGCTCTTCTCTACGTAAGGTCGGGAATGTACTCCAGTGCAATCCCCGTGTATGAGAGGGCCGCTGCGATGGGTTCGGTAAGTGCGATGAACAATCTGGGAAATATAGCTACGGTACAGAGACGCTTTGAGGATGCGAAACTTTGGTATGAGAGGGCACTGCAGATTGAGCCGAACAACAATACCGCTCTCAGGGGTCTGAACCGTGTCTTGGGGCAGCTTGAGGAATAGGAGGGCTTATGAAGCGATCGTCTAAAAAATACAGAAATGCCGCGAAAAAAGCCGGAAAAAAATCCGCGAAGAAATTCCTTGCCACAGGAATGATGGTCTGCCTTGGAACCCTCCCCGTATGGAGCGACGACGAGGTGCTTCTGACCCTTTTCCCGAATGCCTCAAAATCCTTTGGCTCCGATGCCGGGGTTCAGTATGATTTCGGTGTGGGCGGAAAACTCACATGGCGCATAAACGGAAACCTTGATTTCTTTGTCGAGGGTGATTATAAGAATCTCACCTTGCCGAACGTCTCGTCAGCGACTCTTCTGAACGGAGGAGTGGGTGCGGGCTACCATATCCCAATCAGCGACAGATGGGGCATGAACCTCAGCGCTCAGGTGGGCGGATACCGTGCCTCAAAATCCGACGGTGTGCTTACGGGACTTTCCGGCGGAATCAACGTGTCTTTCACATGCAGAATCAATCCGACTGTTTCGGTCGAGGCGGGCGTGGGAGCGAATCACTACATGGCGTCTCCCTCTCCTCTTATGACCGACGTGGGGGCGTCCGCTGGTCTTACGGTAAACCTGACAAAGGCATTCACCAATCCGACCAAAATCAAGATGGAGACCAAGGAGATTCTTCCCGTGTTCCCGGTTCTCTACTCATGGTACAAGAGCAATTCCTTCGCGAGCGTGGGAATCACCAATGAGGAGGACACGTCCATTGAGAACGTGCAGGTGAGCTTTTATCAGCCCCAGTACATGACACAGCCGAACGTGTGCGCCACAAAGGAGCGTCTCGGAAAGGGAGAGACTTTTGACGCTGAGCTCACGGCTTTTTTCAACGAGCGTATGCTTGATTTGACCGAGAAGACCAACACCGAGGCTTCCGTAATCATCGAGTACACATATCTGGGACAGAAAAAGAAGAAGACAATCTCCATGGTGGTTCCGGTCTACGGACGCAACTCAATGAGCTGGGATGATGACAGGCGGGCATCCGTTTTTGTTTCCGCGAAGGATCCTGCCGCACTCTGGTTCTCAAAGTACATCACGTCCATCGTTCGCGACAACGTTAGGATGGGAATCTCCCCGAACATTCAGTACGCGATGGGAATCTTCGAGACGCTTGACCAGTTCGGAATCAACTATGTCATTGACCCCTCATCGGCCTATTCGGACAATGTTGGAGGAGCTTCGATTGACTTTCTTCAGTTCCCGTATCAGACTTTGACTTACCGTGGCGGTGACTGCGACGACCTTTCCATTCTTGTGTGCTCCCTTTTTGAGGCGGTCGGAATCAAGACGGCTTTCATCACTATTCCGGGGCACATTTTCATGGCATTTGATTCAGGCATGACCATGAAGGAAGCCGCACAGTCCCTGATGAACAGCAACAATCTGATTAACCACAACGGTGAGGCATGGGTTCCGCTTGAGATTACTTTGACCGACGAGGGATTCAGCCGCGCTTGGAGAGTCGGTGCAAGGGAATGGAATCAGGCTTTTAAGGACGGAACATCCGCTTTCTATGCAATGGAGGATTCCTGGAAGATTTACGAGCCTGTAAGCGTGCCGGGAGCATCCGCGAATTTCACGTTGCCGGATAAAAAGATTGTCTCCCGTCTTTTCCAGCACAGCATGGACCAGTGGGTTTCCCGTGAGATTTCACCCGTGGTCGCCCAGTACAACGCGAGACTTGCCGCAAACGACACCGTGGAGCTAAGGAACGAGCTTGGAATCCTTTACGGGCAGTACGGTCTTTTCGTGGAGGCGGATGACCAGTTCAAGAGGGCCCGTCGCAAGGGATATCTTCCGTCGCTTTTGAACACGGCCAACGTTTATTTTGTAAGGCAGCAGTACACAATCGCCTTGGAATGGTACAAAAAGGTTCTGGAGACCGAGCCTGACAACGAGCTTGCCATTTTGGGTGTGGCCAGATGCCATTATGAGCTTGAGAATTATGATGACTGTGATGAGGCCTTTGATGTCGTGCGTAACATGAATCCAAAGCTTGCGGCGGAATACACTTATCTCGGGGCTTTCGAGCAGACCAGGGGACGGAGTTTTTCACTTGCGGACCGCATTGCCATGACGAAATGGGACACAGGATCTCTTTCAAGCGGCATTACGAATACAGGCGACGACGGTGATTTGGGGGATTCCTTTGAAAACGAGGATTCGAACGGATTTGTCATCGCGGATTTGGACACGAGCATTCCGGGCTCAAATTTGGGTGGAGATGCCGATTCCCTGCTTTCACAGCTTGCCGATATGAACAATCCCACGGTCATGCTTCGTCCTGACGCTGAGGTTCAAGAGACGGACAAGACAGCGATTCTTCCTCCCGATGCCTATGCCGCCATGGATGATTATGATTCTCTCGTGGAGGAGCTTCCGGGGCTTCTTGCTCAGCTCAGACTTCCAGAGATGTCATTTGATTCCGCGGAGCCTGTCATTTTAAGTGATTATAACCTGATTGCAAGTACGACCGCAGCGACTTCAGCATCCGTCACGGATTCTCCCACGGTGGAGGAGTCCCGCTATGTTCCGAAGCGTGAGACCCCAGCCGCAAAGGACCTTACGTCCCTTGTAAATAAATCCGCAACCTCCGCTCCAGTTTCATCCACCACGGAGACACCCGAGGCCGGCACACCGACAGTTGAGAGAGCGACATCCCCCGTGGAAACACCTTCTGTCCCCACACCGACAGTTGAAGTAGCCACCACCACCGGGGACACACCCGAGACCGTCGCACCGACAGTTGAGATAACCGCAACCACCGAGAAAACACCCGAAGTAGCAGCACCGAAAATCGAGATAGCGGCGACCGACGTGCCCACACCGAGAACAGAGACACCGACAATCGAGGAAGCCCGCCACACCACCTCCGTGGAAACACCCGCGACAGTCACACCGACAGTTGAGAGAGCGACATCCCCCGTGGAAACACCTTCTGTCCCCACACCGACAGTTGA
>DFKI01000053.1 GCA_002373325.1 Treponema sp. UBA3649 | reverse complement strand
GTTCATGGCAATCCGCAATGTGCTTCACAATAATTTCAAGAAATGTCTCAAGAAATCTGTTATCATCTTTTTTGACAATCCCTGGCTTTCAATCGGAATTGTCTTTTTGAATCTTTTTGAGCTCCTCATAACGGTTTTCACCCTTGGATTGATTCCGGGAATTTCCGGTATGACCGTAACAGTGACAAATGCATTCAGACTTCGTATGTACAAGTACGACTGGTATGAGGTGAATCCCGGCATGACGAGGGAGCAGAGAAAGGAAGTTCCGTGGGACGATTTGATTGCGGGTGACAAGCAGATTCTTGGTCCTAGAACATGGAAGAGCTTTATTTTTCCGTGGAAGGAGCAATGACAGGCATTTGTTGTTCGGTATTGTTTGACTTAGAAGGGACAGGGGCTTTTAAAACTCATTGTCTCTCCTGTTTCCGGGTGCGTGAATGAAAGATATGCGGCGTGAAGGAGGAGTCTGCTTTCCTTTGTCGCTTTTTCCGGATTGGGACCGTAGAGCGAGTCTCCCATAATCGGCATTCCGAATCCGTGTGAATCCGCGCTCGCAAGCCGAAGCTGATGTGTGCGCCCTGTGTGCGGGATAAATCGGACTCTCGTAACGTTGCGTCTCTCTCCTAAAAGTGTCGTAAAGCTCTCCACGTTCAGAATCTTCCATTCGGTGATTGATTTTTTTCCGTTCTCAGAGTCCCAAATTTGGTGGGGTCTGTTCTCAACGTCAAGCCGGAAATAGAGCTCCATGCATCCCTCCGCGGCGATTTGTTTTTTCGCAAGGATTCCGTCGATGAGGGCCTCATATTCCTTTTTCACTTTGCCGGCCTCAAAATCCATGCTCAGTTTTCTGTGCGCGTCTTTCGTAAGGGCAAGAACCATAAGTCCGCTCGTCTCCATGTCAAGTCGGTGGACAGCAGGCTGCTCGATGCATTCGGGAAAGATTTTTTTTAGTCGTGACGTAATGCAGTCTTTTTTGTCCTCAGTCCGTCCCGGGATGGAAAGGAGTCCGCTTTGTTTGTTCACCACAACGATGGAGCTGTCCCGGTAGATTATCTCAAGTCCGAGCATTTCGGGAAGGATGATTCCGCATCTCTCGTCGCATGGTGGATAGATTTTTCCGCTCTCCCTTGATTGCGTGGATTTTCCGAAATAGATTTCCGCCATGCTTACAGGGTGGAGTCCGTTTTCAAATGCGTAGTGAAGGAGTTTTGGTCCCGAGCATTCTCCTGTTCCCGTTGGTGGAAGTGCGATTCCTTTTTTGCGGCAGATTTCACCGAGCGTGATTTTTTTACCGTCCATGCAGCGGAAAGAGTAGAGTTTGTGGACATTTGAAAGAGATTCATCGGTGAGTTTTTTTCTTTGCGCGTGGATTTTCTTTCTCTCCTCTTCCGAAAGTCCTTCGTCTTCAAGAATTTTCGTGAGCCTGTGGATTTCAGCGTCGTTTTTTTCAAGCGCGGAATCTATTTTTTCGGGCGGAACAATGCAGCCTACGGGAACAAAATCCGTGATGGGAAAATCGGATGCGAATTTTCTGCTTGTTCCTGAGAGGGATGCGAGATTTATTTTCTGTCCGTTTTTGTCAGTGCAGACAAGGACTCCAATCATCACACCCGCGTCAATTCTCTCTTCGCTGATTTTTCCGGTGCGCTCAATGCGGATTTTTTTTTCTTCGAGCAGACAGACAATCTTTTTGCAAAGTGCCGCCGCCTCATCTTCTGGAAATGGTGGAAACATGCGGAAAGTTTAATTGATTTTTTAAAACTTGACAAGTGGATTGAGTGGGGGTAAAATTATGGGTAAAGCATCGCGTGATGCGGTTTTATCAAGGAGGCAAAATGAAAATTATGAAGAAAGTTCTTACTTTTGTGGCACTCGCGTCTTTTGGTCTTTGTGCATGGGCTCAGGAAAAACTAAGCGATTCCCTTGCTCAAATCTACGACGTGAATCAACGGATGGCAGACGTGAAGGAGGAGTATGAGACTGCATTTCAGGATGCGAACGCGAAGCTTAATGCCGAGGTTCAGGAAGAATTCGCGAAGATTTCCAAAATGGAGCAGGACGGATGGGAAAGCGCAGAGGAATACAACACACGTGTTTCCGCCGCAATTGAGGCCGTGACTGCAAAACGTTATGCCGACATCGAGCGTGTGAACAATGAGATTAAGGCGAATTACGACAGCAAGCTCACCGTTCTTGAAGCCGAAAAACAGAATCTGATAAACGCGCTTTTGGACAAGGAATTCGTCTATTCCGGTGACAGCGTGGATCTCAGGTTTGCGTCCTTTGACAGAAGCGAAAAATATTTTCCCTTTACGGTAAGGTCCAAGGAAGATGATTTGGACTACACCACCAAGGATCTCAAGTACTATCTGGAGAAGAGCAAGCTTGCCGAGCAGTGGCCCGTGTTCAACGAGTACATCACGACAAATGCACTCACAGCGGAGATTCATTTCTGCATTACAAAGAAACCGTCATCCGACCAGTACCAGAAGAAAGTGACTGTCGTTCGCCTCATCAAAAAAGATGACGGACTTAAAATCAACGAGTACAACGTAAATGATGTCGTCGGAACAATCTCCATGGACGAGGCGATTGCCGCAAATCCGTCTGCAAAACCAGCTCCAAAGCCAGCTCCTCAGGTAGCCGCACCCGAAGCAGAAGACACAGCTCCTGTTGATGCAGCTCCAGAGGTGACAGATGAAGCTGAGGACGAGACCGAAGATGAGATTGAGCCGGCTGTGGATGAAGCTGAGTAAAATCTAAGTTCCCAATTTGCATTGCCGCGTGGCATCCTCCGTTGTTGCTGCGTGGCATCCCTTGTCATTTCAGCTTGGAACCAATTGTCATTGTCGGACTTGGAACTGATTGTCATTGTCGGACTTGGAACTAATTGTCATTGTCGGACTTGATCCGACAATCTCTTTTGCTAGGGATTCCCGCGTCTGGGCGTGGGAATGACATTGTTTTGCGCTCAACACGGCTCTTGAATTTTCTCATCCTCAAAATCATCGAATTCCCCGTCGGACTCCTTTTTTTCATCATAAATCATGCCGTGCTCAAGAAAGGAAAAATATGTTTCCCTTGTGATGATGATGTGGTCGAGCAGGGTGATTCCAAGCACTTCGGATGCGTCCCTCAGAATTCTCGTGGTGTTTCTGTCGGCCATGGAGGGAAGGCAGGGACCGTATGGATGATTGTGACAGCAGATGATTCCCGCTGCATGTTCGGCTACCGGTTCCGCAAACACTTCCCTTGGATGAACCATCGTTCTGTTCGTCGTCCCTATGGAGACCAGCCGGATGTTCATAAGCTCATGCGCGCCGTTTACAGATGCGACCACAAAATGCTCCGTGGGTTCCAGGGCAAAATGCTTTATGTATGGAAGAATGTCTGTCGGACGGTTGATGTGAGACTTTTGGAATGATGACCTTCTTCTTCCGAGTTCCAGAGCAGCGGCTACGGACAGAGCCTTCGTGTCTCCGATTCCGTTTATGGACATGAGGTTTTTGACCAAATCCTCGGGGTTCGAAGAGTTTATGCACCGCATTATCTTCCGCGCAAGTTTTTCCACGGGACAGTCCCTGGTTCCTTTGTTGATTATGAGCATGACAAGCTCCTCGTCGCTCGGGTAGGAGATGCCGTTGAGTTTTGTGAGCTCCCTGATGTCCGGCTTTGGCTTTACCACCGGTGGTACAAAAAGATTTACTTCCATTGACATATAATATTATATTCCACAAAAGTACGCCACTGTAATCAAAACTACAAAAAATTTCAAAAATTTTTACGTTTTTGTTTACAATTGGACTGTTTACAGATTGATTTTTATGTGCGATAATTGGAGATGATGAAAATCTTTGCGTAAAACGGAGCCCGATATGCGACGATGCAGTTTTTTATTAAGCCTTATGTTTCCCTTATGTGGATTTTTTTTAATGATCCTGACTTCCTGCGAGAATTTCCTTAACGGCGGTGAGACTGCAAGACAGATTCAAGAGGCAATTGAGATTGCGAATTCTGATCCCACTACAATCTATATAGAAGCGGAGAAAGATTCTGGAACTGTCACTCCCCCTCAAGTCAAAGTGAAAAAGAAGGAAAGCTTTGACCTGAGCTTTAATCCTGCTGATGACTGGAAATTCATAGCCTGGGAAGTTTTGGACAGGACGAGCGGTGAAGTCCTTGATGATGTGATAAAATTTGACGATGCCTCAAAGCTGAGCGTGACCGGAACACTTTTGAAACCGACGGAAAATCTTCTGATTCGACCGAAAAGTCTGCGTCTTCCATCCATTGTCTCAGTAACACCAGCCTTCCCGGAAATCTCCTATTCGAACGCGGCAATCACAGTCACTTTCAACATGCCCATGGAGCCTGAGTACATTACCCAGGATTCGTCTCTTTTCAGGTACGGGCCACAGAACATTTCAATCACTTGCGGTTCCGACGACGTGAAGGAATACTTTGAGGTCCCTGAGTTCGACACGTCGAAAACCACGCTCACACTTACTCCGAAGTCCTCAAAACTGAGCTCGTTCATCCAGAGCTTGAACAAACCCTTCGCCGACATCCAGATTTCTTTCGGTGAAAATATTGCGCTTGTAAAAGACGGAGTGACCCTCACTCTTGCCCAGGATAAGAGAAATCTTTTTGTCCGGTATAAGGATGACATTGAGACAACGCCCCCTTCCAAATATGAGTTTTATGTTACGCAATCTCCGGATTCAGAAAATCATTTTACACAGGCAGCGTTAAGCACTTTCGGTGAAAGCGAGATTTTGCAAAACCGAACGAAAGGCACGGTCTATATCTATGGAAGATATTACGACGCTGATTCCGGGGTTCAGTCGGTAAAGCTCACGGAAAAGCACACAAACGCAAGGGACGGAATTTTAGCCCCGGTCGCGTATGATCCTGAGATTTTCACAGCCTCCAATGCCGACTCTGAGTCCGGAACTTTTTTTACGGATGACGGAAACGGTACGACCACATTCCGCATAAAATACGACCTGAAAAGCGACGACGGAGCCGTTTTGATTACGGTCTCTGTCTCAGACGCTTGTTCCAATCTCTCCGATGAGCAGAGTTTCACGGCCATAAAGGACGGCTGCATGGATTTGAGCGATGTGGAGCTCTATAATTTCAGGGATTCATTTCCAAGCACAGGCAGATATTTTACTTATGACGGAAGCGGTGACGGCACGAGAATTGAATATGAGGACTGGCCCGCGCTTGTCAGAAACGTAAAGCTCAATGCCATAAAAAAACGCGTCTATAAAGACTGCTTTGTTCCAGAATCAAGTTTGAAAGAAGTAAGCCTCACATACAATTCGTCCGTTCATGGAATGAATTATGATTCGTCCCATCAAATATGGAATCATGTGCTTAGTGGTGCCACTGATATTGCTGGACTTGAGCTTACTCTTACGGTTGAGGATGATTTCGGAAACAGGGAGACGAAAAAATTCTCTTTCCCGGGCGTTCTCACTCTTCAGAATATTTTTCCGACCCAGACTGCAGGTTCCTATTCAGCCTATTTTTCATCGGAGACGGATTTTTCAAGGATTGCTTCCGTATACGACTACAGGTACTCAAAGGCGCAAAATGGACCTGCCGTTTCTCAAAATGAGATGTATGACGGAACTTACCCGGAAGGCAGGACTTATAGTCTCGGCTCAACCACGTCCATTTCTATGAGAGATTTTCTCTCGATGGCGTATATGTACGAAGGTCATTCTTACTATGGCATCTACTCCAATTACAGGTTCTTCCTTCTTAACGGACAACTTGCGGGATTTATGACGGATGAGATAAGCATTTCCGATGTCAAGACTGTTGATGAGACGCTTCCTCCCGTGGTGGTAAAAGAGGCCCGTGTCGATGTGAGTACTGAAGGTGACGAAAACTATCTGCTTATAAGCGGAGAAATGGATACGAGCTCATATAATCCCTGGGAGCGATACGATTCAATCATCGTGCAGTTTTCGTCCAATCAGTCCGATGCCGGCAAAACGATTTTTTTGGAAAAAAACTCCACGTCTTTTTTGCTGACGGTAAGTCTTACGTCCAGAGTATATAATGCACCTGTTTCCATAAAACTCACGGGGATAAACTCCACAAATATTTCCGGAAATCATGATTATGGCCAGGGTGCCAAAAATGGCTGGGACATTCTGTGCTGGCCTTTCCAGGACCCTCTGAAATTTGAAAAAATCAAGCCTGATGTTGAGCTGTCGAACGTACTTGCGGTTCAATCACTCTCTGCTATATATTCCACGGAGAGTTTCACCGTGCCAAAACGCTACGATTATATGGTGCCCGTGCTTGTGGAGGATTATCAATCCGGACTGGAAAAAGTGATTGTGAACTCAAACGGAATCATCTGGACTTACGATTCTGATGATTTATTGAATTTAGGTACTGAGCACATCCACTACACAATGGACGGAATTAACTATGACGGTGGTTCTGGCTGGAAGTTTCCTCCAATCTGGGATGTGGACAAGGAGCTCAACAGCCTGATTATAAAATATTTTGATGGGTACGGCAACAGTTCTGAATGGAGCGGATATTTTATTACGGTAAAAATTCCTTCTTTCTCCCTGAAAAAAGGCACGTCAAATACCTTTGTCTCTGAGGAATCTGATTCTGACTTGTATCAGTGGCATCTTGGCATCTCGAAATTTGATTCTGGCACAAACACATGGAGCAAACATTCCGAGCTTACTTCGGCACCACAGAAGTCAAACGGTACAAACGGCGGCAAAGTCTATACTTACTCAAGCGTGGGACTGCCATCCAGCCAGTTCGTAAAGGTGGTGGGAACGGCTGCTCTTGAAGATGATGTGACCACCCGGAGTTTCGGAAACTCAGCGCCTTTTTATTTCTATACCGGATCCACCAAAAACTCAGGCGACTATGATTATATTTGGGCCAACGGATCCTCAAAATCAACTTTGCTCGTTGCTTCTGACGCACCAACTTTTGTCCACACTCTTGTCACAAAACATCCGCTCTCCGAATGCAGGGACTGGACTGTGGGGGAGTGGGAGCACAATCACAGGCACATCGGTGACAAGTACATGGATTTTTCGACGAATCCGACCGCAAAAAAATATACCATCCCTGTTGGAGAGATGGAAGCGGGTGACTGCTACGTCGTGATTGCATATTTTGCCGACGGAACCTGTACCATGAGCTCTGTCATGCAAAAATGAGGGGACTCCCATGTCGGTTGGCCGGTGCAAGGGAATCCCATAAACAGTGAAAAACGTGAGACGGGGATTTATTTTCCGCAGATTCGCTTTTGGCACTCATGGTAAAGCGCGCTGGTCTTTTCCACAATCTCCGCCGGGATGGATTTGATTGAGGGGTCTCCTGCAAGATTGTTTTCCTTGAGCCAGTCACGGACGAACTGTTTGTCGTAGCTCGCGGGGCTTGTTCCCACCTTGTACTCGCTCAGGTTCCAGAATCGGCTTGAGTCGGGGGTAAGGACCTCATCGGCAAGAACCAGCTCTCCGTTCTCATCAAGTCCGAACTCAAACTTTGTGTCCGCGATGATGATTCCGTTCTTATATGCGTGGTCATAGCATTTCTTGTAGATTTCAAGAGCCGCTTTCTCAATCTTTCCGGCAAGCTCCTCACCGATGTCCTTTTTCATGTAGTCGAGCGAAACGTTGATGTCATGTCCTTCCGCCGCCTTGGTTGAGGGGGTGACTACCGGCTCGTCAAGTTTTTCCGCCTGCTCATAGACCCTGCTGAAAGAGACTCCCTCGGGGAATTTTCCGCTCTTCTGTGCCTCGTACATGCTTCCGAACATATATCCGCGCACGATAATCTCATAAGGAATCATCTTGAGTTTTTTCACAAGGATGGTCCTTCCCTCATACTCAGGTTTCTGGAATTCGGCGGGCATATCCTTCAAATCAGAAGAAATCATGTGGTTCTTCACGATGTCCTTTGTGTAGCCAAACCAGAAATTTGAAAGCGCGTTCAGAACCTTTCCCTTGTCGGTAATCATAGTGGGAAGAATCACGTCGAATGCTGATATGCGGTCGGTCGTAACAATGACCATCCTTCCGTCTTCCAAATCATATACTTCGCGGACTTTTCCGCTTATGATTTTTTTCATCTGTAAGTCTCCTTGCGCAGCCGGGATTTTTTGCCGCGACACCTAGATTTTATCCCTTTTCGATTTTTTTTTCAATAAGGGCCGGATTTCATTTTTTTATTTCTCAAGAAACCCTTCCGTGCACTCTCATCAGGTAGATTGTGCATCCGGTCGGGAAGAGCAGGGAGCCTGAGATGAAGCAAGCCCATGTGTCGCATTTTGTGAGGAGAATGTATCCGCACATCATCAGGAGGTAGCCTAAGGCTTCGAGTATGTTCCTTGAGAATTCGTCCAGGATGTTTTTGAGCATTATGGCGAGCGTCAGGATGAGAAGCAGGATTCTTCCGATGGAGTAGAGCCAGGTTCCTGCCATGAGCGAAAAGGTGGAGAGCTGCACTATGGATTTGAGCGGGATTATCAGCCCCATTGAGATGGAGACCAGAATCATCAGCAGTACGTTTTGTTCAAGACGCGTCCTGTAGATTGGTGCGGAGAAGAGTGCGGAGAAGAAGAGGCTCAGAACAGCTACGGTCCGTCCGGTGGAAAGAAGCCTTGTCAGATTTTCCATGACCAGATAAGAAGATTTCAGAGGCATGAAAAGAAAGCAGATTCGCACAAGCTCGGTCATGCATCCGAAAAGAAAGCAGAAGAAAAATATGGTCTCGTCGGATTGTGTTTTCTCGAACTGATAGCGCGTCCACAGGATGATTACCGGAACCGAAAGTCCCAGAAAAAAAATGGATGCGACTGTGGCCAGGTAGCTTTGGGGAAATCTTCTGAAAAGCACGGTTTCCCTGTATGCGTTCTCCGGGATAAAAATCTGCGAGTAAAACGTCCTGTAGGCAAAGAGGGCAGCCATCAGAATCAGCACGGCGAGAGATATGAAGAAAAAAATCAGGAAGATCCTGTTTCGTGTTCTTAGTGTCATAGAAAAATAATACCGCAAGAAGGGATTTTAGTCCATAGCCTGTTCAAACGTAGACAGAAAGCGGCTCATGGGACGAGGAGAGTGTACATGCCTCCTATGGCAATGGGGATAATCACGTTGTCGAAGTCTTTTAGCGGAAGAAGCTCTATGAGCATACCGGTTCCGGCAAGACAAAGGGCAATCCATGTTTTTCCAGAGACCAGGAAGGATGTGATGAAGATTGCGGCAAAGCATGTGAGGCTTCCTGCGACAGTTTTTCCACGGGTGAGAGGAACCTTTATCTGTCCGAAGAGTTTACCGGAAAGACTTGCGAGTCCGTCACCGAATGCGAGCGCAAAAATACCGGCGGATGCGGCGTCCTCCCTCCAGATTATGGCCGAAAGAATTATGCCCAGAACCAGGGTTACGGGTCCAAGAACGAATCTGTCTCCGTCCCTTTGTCTTGCGGCGGCGGCAGTCACGGCTGAAATAAGAGGGATGTCATGTCCGTGTGTTCTTGCCCATTCGGAAACACAGTAGACAATCAGTGCGAGAAAGAGGAGAATGAGAACCGGTGTGTACGCGACTTTGAGAAGCAGGGGAATGAGGGCTGAAAACATGTGGATGGACTTCCGAAAGATTTCCTTTGCCACATCCACGGATCGTTGTTTTATGGCGATGTCCGAGCCAGAGAAAATATGCAGCCTTTTCATCAGCGGTCTCCTTAGAATGATTTTCTGACCCGGATTCTCCTATTTTCCAAGCGCCTTTTCCTCATAAATTGTCTTCGGAATGTCCGTGTAGATTGTCGGCTCATATCCGTAGGCAGGGTTCGCGACATAGGTGCTGTTCTGCTTTCCAAGGTCGTTTGTTTCCCGCCTTATCATGGTCTCCTGATTTCTCGTGAGGGAATCCCATGCGTGGGAGCTTTCCGCGAATCTTGCGATGGCCTTTCCGTTTGCGTCGCTGTCCCCGCTTTGTCCCGAGATGCGAGAGAGGGCTACACCGAGGTTGTTCGTGGCCTTCATGTATGTCTCCGCAAGGTCTCCGTGGTCACTTCTGCTCTGGGGCTGAAGGATTGTTCCCGTCTTTTCTATTTCCGAACCAAGCAGCTTCAGAAGATTCTCGTAGTAACCTTGTGCAGAGTTGTAAAGTCCGCGAAGGACACATGTGTTTGCAAGGGCGAGCAGGGTGTGTATGTCTTGTCCGCTTGTCAGCTCGTTTCCGTTGTGGAAAGAGGTCCATGCATCCTCATAGTTTTCGTCAGTGTACTGTATGTAGCCAATCTTGTAGCGGACCGCAAGGCTGTCGTTCTTGTTGTCCACGGATTTCTCGTAATTTTCGATGGCAGCGTCCATATCTCCGTTTATGAAATAGTTGATGTTGCCCAAATCCTCATAGAGCTTTCCGATCTTTTCGGTTCCGGGGAATCCACCGGATGCATTCTCGTGCTCAAAGATTGCGATTCCGTCGTTGTATGTGGACTGAGCGTCGATGTAAGACCTTCTTTCAGTGTACTCCTCACCGAGAAGACGGTATGTGTCTATGTACGTGTAGTTGTTCTTTCTGCTCCTGACAGGTTTCTGCCTGAATGCGGAGATTGTGGCCTTTAACACCGAAACAGCCTCGTCACTTGCGCCTGTCCGCACCAGATATCGTCCCATGTTGTAGAGTGCGTCCGGATTTGAGCTGTTCTTTTTGAGCGCTCTGTCCAAAAGATCCCTTATGTCAACCACCTGGCTCTTGAGAGATTCCTCCGACGGTCTCAGATTTCCGTATCTCTTGTCAAGGAGATAGCCCGAGAGCTCAGTGAGGTCCTGCTCCTCGAGAACCTTGATGTCCTTTGGATAGAAGAAATTCTTGTACTCAAGCACCTTTCCCAAATCATCCACGTGGATGTAGTAGCGCATCTGACGTGCGAGATAGGTCTTTATCTGCTTTGATTTCTGATAGCTGCTCACAAGGAGGTCGTACTGTCCCTTTGCCGACGCATATTTCTCAGGATGTCCGTCGTCTGCCCACGCAAGGTAGAGGTCTCCTATCTTCATGTCCACGTCCGGCTCTCCCCTGTGATAGTCACGCACTTCCCTAAGGAGGATTCTTTCCGCCTCCTCGAAGTTGTATCGCTCGTTCATCTCCATGTCAGCCCAGTCAAGACCGCATTTTTTGTCCCTCTTGAAGATTTCAAGTCCAGCCTTGTAGACGTTGGATGCCCTGTCGTACTGCCTGTGATCCCTGTATGCCTCGGCGTATTTATAGAACCATTTCTTTACGGGGCGTCTTCTTACCGCGAGACTGAAGTTCTCCTCTGAATTCTGGTACTGGTTTGTCTGGATGTCCGCATATCCTTCCTTATAATGCTTGTCCGCCATCATCGGATTCCAGATGAAGGTCCAGAAGAGGAATCCTATACATGCGATGAGTACTGCGGCGAATGCGGTCATGGCTGCGAATGGGATTATCTGGTTCTTGATTTTATACTCAAGGGACTGCTTGTAGTTCTCGTATTCATCGGCTGTGCGTCTCTCGAAGTCACGTGGCACGTCAACATGGATTTCCATCTCCTTGTCGAGCTGTGATGCGAGCTGCCTTGCGGGAACCTTTCTCTGCACCTTGTCCAGAATTTCGAAAACCTTGTCGTCCGTGAATTCGTTCTTGACGACCATTTCCTCAATGGCAAGACGCAGGTTAAGCGGATATTCGGAAAGATTTTTGCGGAATCGCTTGTACTCAGCGTCGGTGAAGGTGTTTTTCGGCTTGTTTTTCCCGTCGCCTTCCATTGCGCCCTCAAAGTTCGGTTTGGACACATTCGGTGCGGCTGACACGCCTTCTTTCTTTGCCTGCGCTCCGTCGGTGAAATTCGGAATCTCAAAATCATCCTCTCCGGCTGAAAATCCGAATGGATCCTCTCCGCTTTCCTTTACCGCACCCGGCTCGCTGAAATCAACGTCCATGCCTGTGGTGTCGAATGTCTCAAGAGGCTCGTCATCTTCGGGAAAATCCGGGGTCTCGGAACCGTTCAGTTTTATGCCGCCCGCATCCCATGAATCCGGTGCTTCAGTTTCCGCTGATTCTGATTCGTTCCCTTCCTGCTGGACGCTTGTGTCGTCACCAAAATCCGGGAGGTCATTTTCTCCGAAGGGATTGTCTGTCTCGGTGGATTCGGCTGTGGATGCGCTTCCGTCTGAGTCAAAATTGATGTCGGGGAGGGGCTCGTCCATTGAGAAAGAGTCATCCGTTCCGGGGGCTTCCATTGTAGCCTCAGGTTTTTCGTTGAATTCCTCGGGTATGCCTTCGTTCATGTCCACAAAATCTTCTGTGGAGGCCGGGGCAAAATCATTGTCCGCATTTCCAACGTCAAAGCTGTCGAGTCCTGCGAATGGATCCGCCGCATCCGTTCCTGTGTCTGAGTTTCCGGCTGGCTGTTCTTCGGGTGTGTTTGATTCCGAGCTGTTGGACTCTGCTGCCTGAGCCATGAGTGTGTCGTAATCAAGGTCGCTCATGGAAGGCTCGTGCTCCATCTTGTGCGGATTAAGTCTTCCCGTTCTGTATGCCGGGGCTGGAGTTGCGTCCTCAAAATCATCCTGCTCGACGTTATCCTCTTCCTTTTCCATGAGTGAGGGGTCGGAAAGCGTCAGAAGGGAGTCAAGGTCCATATCCTCGATGGGCGTCTCCTTGGGTTCCTCAATGACTTCCTCTTCCTTAGGTTCCTCGAATGCGCTGAGGTCCAAATCATCAAGTCCGGCGGAAACAGGTGGTGCCAGAAGGTCCGAAACATCAGGGGCAGCCTGATTTGCAGTGTCAAGGGAAGAGAGAGCCTCCTCGTTTTTGTCCTCACCCGTGATGTCGGAGTAGTCAAGGGCATCCCTGTCTCGTTCCGCTGCAAGTGCTTCCGCCTGTTGCTCTTCCTCCTCGCTGAGTTGCGGCATTCCGAGCCTGAAATCCTCCGAGTCATCCTCAAAGTCGATTCCCTTGGGAATAGGAACCGTCAACGCTTTTTCACCGCGTGCTGAACGAATCTTGACTTCATCCCCCAGATTCAGAATATCTGAGTTAAACTGCTTAAGCTGGCTTAATCCTGGCATAATTAATTATATACTCCGCAATTGTCAATAATCTAATTAAAGGCTCGTTGAACCTAAGTTTCGGAAACTGAACCGCAGCTAACTGCGTTTAATCAATCCTAGTTACCATTATCCTATATCGACACAAAAAAATCAACGGTTTAGAGAAACTTGGAGGGGAAGGGGGATTTTCTTCTATAAATTTGCCGAAAAAATCAGGATAAATGCCAAACAACGCTAATACATGAGTGTTTTTTTTCCGACACTCTTAATATGAGAAAGATTTGTATTTTAAGCATGGCGTTCAGCCTCTTTTTTTCAGGACTTTGCCAAGGAGCCTATGCGGACGACTATCAGAGCGCGCCCCCTGTGGAAAGCGATGTTTTTGCAGATATTGCCTCATCAATCAACAAAGTGAGCGCACCTTACATGAAGGGTGATTATGTTGTGTTCACGCAGAAAAAGAACGCACGCTACATGGGGATTGCATTTGATTTCGAGAAGTACAGGACAATCCACCAGTTCCAGATAAAGCACATGAGGGACTCGGATTACCAGATTGAGGATTCCATTTATTTCTATATACTTAAACTGCCGAAAAACGTGCAGACTTTGAATTACCGTCTCGTGGTTGACGGACTTTGGACCACAGATCCCATGAACAGCAACAGAAAGTACAACGCAGAGGCAGGTCTTGTTCTCTCGCAGCTCAACGTAAGCCGCTATGTTCCCGAAGTGACCGAGAAAAAGGATTCCGGCAAGGTTCGTTTTGTCTACAACGGAAAGTCGGGCGAGCAGGTTCGTCTTGGAGGAAGCTTCACGAATTGGGACAGCTGGATTTACGAGATGATTGAGGTTGCTCCAGGACTCTACCAGATTGACCTTGCTCTTCCCCCGGGACAGTATCAGTATGCTTTCTACTGCGGGATGAAATCATATCCGGATAAGACAAATCCTGAAAGATGCTATACTCCGGATGGAAGGGTCGCGTCTCTTTTGGTTGTTAAATAAGAAGGGCAGATTGTGGGGAAAAAAGAGATTGCCGGATCAAGTCTGCAATGACAGGGAACTATAAAACTTAAATTGAGACTCGTATATAATTTGGGGCAAGGAGTGTGTGAAAGTCTTTCTGTAAATAAGATATCCTAAGATAATTGACGAGCTGTATGGCGGTAAGATTACCGTTGTCCAGCTCGTTTTTACTATACCTAATCCCATTGATTTCGTCAAAAAATTATGATAAAACTGGTATATAATTATATTTCAGTATAATAGACAAATGGAGTTTTAAGGATCACGGAGATAATGATTGAAATCACATACTTTCAACTTTTTCTATTTATAACGATAATATGGATAATCACTCGATGCTTCATAGCGATAAAATCGAAGACATTTTCAGTAAAGCGTGAATGTCGGCAACTTTTGGTTTATGTGTGTATCGTTGTTATTTGCAGATTTGTATACTTCGGATTCCATCTTGAGAATGGAAAGATACCGACATTAAAGATGGGCTTTGGAGATGATATCCGTGATATGATCAGTTTCATTCCATTTTATTTTCTTGTAGACCGGTATGATGGTTGGAAGATGAACATTATTGGAAATATCACAATGTTCATACCGGTTGGGATCGTATGGCCGATATGTTTTAGCAGACTTGATACGGTTAGAAAAACAATATTTGCAGGGGCCGGGTTTACTCTACTTATCGAAATGACTCAGCTCTTTTGCCTCGGAAGACATACGGATGTTGATGATTTGATCTTAAACACAATCGGTGTAGTAATTGGCGCATGTATTGTATTCTTGATTCGGAGAAAGCAGAAGAAAAACAGTTCTTTATAGACAGTTGAATTCAAGTATGCCGGGATGATGCGGTAGTAAGTTATTTCGGAATAAAATGAACTATGA
>DFKI01000076.1:6058-11922 GCA_002373325.1 Treponema sp. UBA3649 | reverse complement strand
GTATAAACAATCTGGGCACTTTTTAAATCAATACAGTCATTGCATTCAAAAGTATATGTACTGCTGTCCTCGCTCTTTACAAGAGGTAAAGTCATCTCGGGAGCCTTTGTGTCCACCGCAAAATAAAATTTTCCGTCAGAAGGATATGTCATGGAGTTGTTGCTCCTGTCCTTGAACTCAAAGCTCAGCTCGTAAACTCCCTCGTCAACGGGAAATCCTTCCTCCTTCAAATCAACGCGGCCCTCGAACACGGCCTCATCCGATGTGACGTTCTGAAAATCTATAATACAACTGCCCTCTGTAACAGGTGAAAGCGGCGAGTAATTTTCTCCATACAATTTTTTTACGTTGAGCGTGAAATATGAATTTGGTCCCGAGCCTCCGTCAGGATCACGCACATTTATGTCCAGGTTCAGCTTTCCGTCCCCGGTAAATTGCAGCGATTCAAATCCGCTCTGGTTCGGTGCGAAGGAGGCTGACTGCACAAGCTGGGTCTCATCGCTGAGTTTCGCAGTGAACAAATCATTTCCGCCTTGGTTTGTGATTACAAGAGGCTTGTCGTCGGTCTTGTTGTTCACCTGGTACATCCACATCTTGCTTCCGGCCATCTCCACGTTTTTTTCCTGCTCGGTGTAGAAAAATCCCTTTTCTATGCGCACAAGCACCTGTGTGTAGTCGTCAAGGGTGTGTCCTGCGTCTTTGTTCGACACAATAGAAAGCACGCGTGGATTTTCGAACACAGGATTGCAGAATCTGTCGATGATGTTCTGTCCTGTTTTATTGTTGGTGATTCTTATGTTCTTGAAAAAGGTCTCGCCGTCCTTGACATAGCCATATTTCCTCCCACCGTCCACTGACAGAAAAGTTTCCGCTCCGCCGTCCAGAAGCGAGTTGATTTCATCTTCCGTATAATAGATGGAGTCAGGATCCATGTCGTAATTGAACAACACCTGTATGGTAGAGTCCTTAAGCGTCCCGGTGGTGATTGGCGTGTATGATATAATCTGGGGCCTTTCCGTGACTATGCTCCTTACTCCAAGCTGTATCTCAGATTCTGGTTCCCTCAAAAGCTTGATTGATGTCTTGTCGCTCGTTGAATCCGCAATCTCTATGTATTCGCTTGTGTCAAGTGATTCTCCGGTCCTCGCGTTGAAGACCTCCCAGCGGATAAAACCAAAGTCGGTGTCGCTTTCAAAGGAGATGTCCATGCCCTGCGTAACTTTTAGCGGATAAGAGCCTTTAGAAGGTGAAAATTTACCCTTGGTTCCGTCAATCAAAATCGGAAAGGCGGGTGCGTTTGCCAGGGCGATTTGGTCATCTATCTCCTTTTTGATTTTTCCTCCGCTCAGGAAATTCTCACAGGAAGTAAATACCCCCCCCCGTCAAAAGTATAGTAGTTAATAGAATTGCAATTTTTCTCATGCTGCTCGCTCCAATTTTTCTCTGGTTGTTTACGCAAAATCAGTTTCACACTCAATTACATAGAAAATTATAACACAAATCGAAGCGGATGTCATTTTCTTTTGTGAAATTTGCTCAAAAATCTCAAAAGGATTTTGTACTACTACCACAGAGTAAGTGCCTTTACGCCACTATGTCATCGCCATTGCGTAACCATGTCATTGCCTTTACGCCACCCTGTCATTGCCGGACTTGATCCGGCAATCCCTTTCCAATAGGGATTATCGGGTCACGCCCGATAATGACAGGAAGTCATGCCCGATAATGACAGGAAGTCATGCCCGATAATGACACACATTCTGCCGATAATGACACACAGACCGATAATGACATCCTCACAGACGATGGTGACGGGTTATCATGGTGAAAATGTTTTTTCAAGTTCTCCTACCCGAAATCAAAAAAATGTAGTATACTATAAGCATGAGCATAGATGATTTCAAGTCAGAAGAAGAGTACGTCTCGCAGATGCACAGGGGGGTCCTGCTGAACCCACGTGTGGACTCGACGTTCAAGGCATTGTTCACTCAGCCAACGACGGAATCCAGGGAGGCTCTCCACAGTTTTCTTGAGGCGGCAACCGAACGGAAGATAAAGAGCTTTGCCCTTTCGCCAAACGACGCTCCCGGCATGTTTCCTGGTCAGAGGGGCGTGAGCTATGACATCTTGTGTGTCTTTGACGACGGACTTTCCGCGGACATTGAGATGCAGGCATTCAACCAAAGATACGACTACGGGAAAAGGGCCGAGTATCAGGTGGCGCGCCTTGAGACCACATATCTGAAATCTGGCTCGGATTGGGAAAAGGCCCCGGTGGTCTTCCAGATAAGCGTCCTTGATTTTACATACAACAAGGATGAGAAGGACAGCAAAAAAGTTGTGAGCCGTTATGCCATGAGGACAAAGGACGGAAAGGAACTCTCCAACACGCTGAACATAATTTTCATCGAGCTTCCCAAGGTCTTGGGATTGGAAGAGAATCTGGACGCGAACACGGCTCTTGAGAACTGGGCTTTATTCCTAAAGGAAGCGGATAACCCAAAGAAGAGCGGGCTTATAGAAAAACTTACGGAAAAGGAGGCAGGTCTTATGCAGGCACAGAAATCATTGTCGTCAATCAGCGCGAACCAGGAGCTTTGGATAACACAGTACAGGCAGGAGATTGCGGAGCGTGACAGGATATCCGCCATTGCCGCTGGTCGGAGGGAAGGTCTTGAACAGGGAATTGCAGAAGGAATCGCACAAGGTGTTGCACAAACACGCATTGACAACGCACGAAAATTTTTGGAAATGGGTATTTCATTTGAACAGGTGGCGAAAGGTACAGGACTTTCCCTTGAGGAAGTAAAAAAGCTGATGGACTGATTGCAGATATTTTTATCAACACGAGCCATCTTTTTTAGCTTACGGCAAATCGCTCGAACTTACGCACAGGGCCGGGAGTATTCCGAAGTCCCCCTTTGTAACATTATCAAAGCGCGCGATAGCACCACTACCATATACGATATCAACACAACCGCTGGTATCAGTAGGATAAGTACGGGTCCAGTAAAAGCCGCCTTCACCATCGCTGTTCAAGTTCTTTGCAGCTCCGTACTGTGTTATATCTCTCTTGCGCCACTGGCCCTGGTTTAATTCAGTTCTATAGCCGTAGCTTGTATTCTGGAGTTCCTCACCGCTATGGCTAAGGACAAAAACCTTATCATCGCCTCCATTATCTACGGACACAGTTTTTATCTTGGACTGGGCGGATGAAGTAAATGCCTTCTGCAAAAATCCATTATTGTAATATGAAGAGTTATTGCTGTCTCCGCTCTCATATTTTCCGTTCAGGAATGCCCTGAGCGTTGAATATTTGTAAATATTAGGATGAATGACACTTCCTGAAATACTTCTGTCAGACGTATACTTATAATATACACACTGGTCAAGGACCATGTAAGCAGACAAAAGCGAATAGCCTTTATAGGAATCTGTAAGTTTTCTCCACAGAACCGGCTCTACCTTAAAGTAGTATGTCGTTCCATTGTTTATTCCAATCCTTGAACTCAAGCCGTCAGCGATTTTTGCAGTACATTTTTCGTAGAAATAACCGTCACTTCCCAGATACCAGCCGTTATAAACTGTGGATGATGTGTAATTTGAGATTGTTGAAACAGATTGCGGATAGTCTCCGAATTTGTACATTTTCCAGACCCCGAAGATATTGTAGGTATGTGAATACACCGGCTTTTGAGTAAGCGAATCTTTTTTAGCAATGTAATACGTGCCGGATGTAGCATATTTGGATACATCTCCAATCGTTTTATAAAAGAGTTTCCAATCTGAATTATATACGCCGTTATTATTTGGTCCATTCGGAATTGTGTAGCCGGAAGAAATTGCATCCTCAACGCTTCCATCTGACCAGGCGATTTTTATTGAATTTACACCATAGTCACTCAGTCTGTCACCAGCAAAGAATACCTTCTGCACATGGTTTGCTGCTGTTCTGGTAAAATCCAGGCTTCCTTCTATGTAATAACCAGTAAAGAAGGTCGGAACAGTCTCTTCGCTGACATACCCGGCATAATCTGTATATCTGATTTTTATGTCGTAGATTGTATTTGCTTCAACAGACGCAATCTGCCCTGTATACTTTTCCTCAGAAGAATTTCTGGTCATCTCTACAGGGCTCATTTCGCTTCCATCTTTGGTATAAACAATCTGTGCGCTTTTTACATCAATAAAATCATCACATTCAAATGTGTAAGTACTGCTGTTAGAACTTTTTACAAGAGGAATTTTCATCGTAGGTCCCTTTGTATCAACGGCAAAATAATAATTTCCGTCCGCAGGATAATTTGAAGAATTATTACTTCTGTCCTTGAACTCAAAGTGCAGGGAATAAAGGCCGTCATCAAGATTTATATTTTCTTCGGCGAGATCTATTGTATCTTTAAACTCTCCCTCGTCGGCGGTAGTATTCTGATAGTATATGTCAAGTTTGTGCTCTGTCCTCTCCCCTTCTTCTAAGGTTGAATAATGTTCTCCATTCACTTTCTTAATATATATGCTGAAGAAAGCAGCCGGACCGGAACCGTTATTCTGCTCGAGAACATGCAAATCAAGTTTAAGTTTTCCGTCCTTCATAAAATTAAGATTTTCAAATCCACTGCCGCCGGATGAAACTGAATGGGAAGCTTCTGAGGCAAGTTTGAGGTTTTGTGAAAGTTCAATTTCTAACTCATCCTTTCCGCCAGAGGAAGCAAGAACCAAAGGCTGGGTATCTGTCTCACTGTTCACCTGGTACATCCATTTTTTGCTTTGAGAAAGAGATACCTGTTTTGATGTATTGTCATTAATAGGCTCGCTGTAAAAGAATTCTTTTTCTATTGAAACAAGAACCTGAGTATAATTATCCAGCGCATGACCTTCTTCTTTACTTGCCGGAATGGAAAGGGTCCTTGGATTATCAAAGAAAGGAGAGGCAAAACGGTCATTGATATTTTTACCGGTCTTGTTGTTTGTAAGCACTATGTTTTTAAAATAAGTTTTTCCATCGCTTATGTAGCCATAATGCTTCTCAGAACTTCCAAGGGGAGGAAGAAAATCTGTGTCAGATATGCCGGAATCAACAAGGGCATCAATTTCATCGTCTGTAAAATAAATTGAGTTCTCGTCCATGTCCCTGTCAAAAAGCACCTGAATTGTAGAATCTTTAAGCTGTCCGGATGTCATTGGCGCATAGGAAATAACCTGGGGCCGTTCTGCAACAATAGCTGTTATGACAATTTTAGGATTTTGGCTTTCCGGGATTCCGTTAAAAACAAAAGAAGTATTTTTCTGGGCAATATTTTTAAAAGTAAGATATGCGCCGTCTGGAATTTCCACTCCGCTTTCTTCATCATAAATTTTCCAGCGGATAAATTCCCAGTCCTCAGTCGGATCAAAAGAAAGACTAAAAGTTCTTCCGATAATCAGATTGTACGTGTCTTTTTCAGGAAGAAAATCACCATGCGAACCATCTATTTTTATATCTGCGTTTTCAAGCTTTTCAAATTTAGGGGTGATAAGAATGTCATTTATACCTTTAAGCAGCTTTAAGTTGATTTTGTATACTCCGCTGTTTTTTGCCTCTTCCGGATTCTGGATTGTGATTTCTACATAATCTGAACGGCTGATTTTATTGTCTGAAGAACTCACAGCTTCCAATCCTGAAAAGTAATAATCTTTTGTTGTTACCGTATACTGAAGGTCAATTGTGTAGCCCACCTTACATTTTTTTTCGCCATCTGAAAGAAAGGAGCCGTAAGCCGCGTCAGATTTTATGATTAAGGTACATTCCTCTGCATTTGCAAAAGCGACGGCTTCTTCCAAATCTTGTTTAATTTTTCCACCGCTCAGGAAATTCTCACAGGAAG
>DFKI01000076.1:0-5969 GCA_002373325.1 Treponema sp. UBA3649 | reverse complement strand
CCGTCAAAAGTATAGTAGTTAATAGGATTGCAATTTTTTTCATGCCGCTCGCTCCGATTTTTCTCTGGTTGTTTACGCAAAATCAGTTTCACACTCAATTATATAGAAAATTATAACACAAATCGAAGCGGATGTCATTTTCTTTTGGTGAAATTTACTCAAAAACCTCATAATGATTTTGTACTGCTACCACAGAGTCATTGCCTTTACGCCACCCTGTCATTGGCGGACTTGTAGCGTAGCCGCGGAACGCATCCGGCAATCCCTTCCCAATAGGGATTATCGGGTCACGCCCGATAATGACACACATTCCGCCGATAATGACACAAACAACCCGATAATGACACAAACAACCCGATAATGACACAAACAACCCGATAATGACACAAACAACCCGATAATGACACACATTCTGCCGATAATGACACACAGCCCTGTCATTGCCGGACTTGATCCGGCAATCTCTTTCCAACAGGGATTATCGGGTCACGCCCGATAATGACACACATTCCGCCGATGATGACACACAGCCCGATAATGAGACACACAGACTACCGATGGCAACTTTGTTTGGTGGGGAAAATCAAGCTAAGTTTCAATCCTCCGGTTTTTTTACCATCCGCGAAATCAAATCGGCACCCCAGGAGTCAATCAGGATGCGGGCGGCTTTTTCACGTAAAGAATCTGGAACACGCATCTGTTGCCTCAAGTTGCTGGCGGCGAATCGGATCATCAGGTCGCTGTAAAAATTTCGAACGATTTCTTCCCCGCATGACAAAGGACGCGATTTCATGTCCGCAAAGACTGCCGTAAAAACCGAGGACGACGAGCAGATTTTTTTCCACTCGTCAAGATTTTCTATCGCATCCGAGGAAAAAGTGAATCCGTTTTCAGAATGGCAGCGGCACACGGGGATTGCAATCTCACAGAAGGAGCGGCACTCACGGAGGATAAAATAAAGCCACATGTAATTCTCACCCACGAAACACTCGGCCCTGGGCATTTTTTCAAGGGCACTCAAAAGCGGTTTGGTCCTGAAAAGTTTTCCCTCAAGGCAAAGGCTGTGTTTTTTTTCGGAAAGATAGGCGGAAATCAGCTCATCCCCGGTCTCAAAGCTCAGGGTCTCACGGAAGGATTTTTCTATGTAATCGTAGGCATCGGGAAAGGCCGCAAGGGTCTCCGGATTTTTGTCCTCCACGACAATTTTTCCCTGCACGATGTCCGGGAGCTTTGAAGGAGTCGCACGGATTTTCTCAAACATGATTTGGCAGGAGTCCTTTTCGTAAAAAGAGTCGTCGGCATCAAGGAAAGTCACGTACTCACCGGCAGAATCCTCCACGGCAAATTTTCTCGCGTCGGAAGGCCCCGCATGTCCGTCTCCGTCAATGTAAAAAAGCGACTGTGCGTGATGGTAGGATTTGTCGGCATGGAGCTTTTCAACAAGATTTCGGACGGAATTGATTTCGGAGGGAGAGTCGTTATCATCGTAGACAAGAATCTCAATGCCCTCAAGTGTCTGCTCAAGGGCTGATTTTACGGCTCGCTCAAGGATTTTCGGAGGAGTCCTGTACGTGGGAATGATTATGGAAAGATTTTTCATCGCTTGCCGGACTAACCGCGTGGGGCAGAAGCCGGGTCAATGGGGACTGTCTTCTCATAGACAATCAGCGAAATCTGGCTCGTTCCCTTGATGCTGTCGGTTCCAGCCGTTCCAACTGAATCGCCGAAGACAACGTAATCGCCCTTTTTCACTTTGATGCTGCCGAGTCCCGCATAAACGTACATCATGCCTGATTTTGACACGACCAGAACAACCTGTCCGTAACCCCTGTAGTTTCCGGTGAACATGACGGTTCCTTCCTGAATCACAGTGACCGACTCGTTTTTCTGTGCCGAAAGTTGTACGCCTCCGACCTTGCCCGCCATATATGTCACATCAGGATTTTTTACCGGCCACTGCAATGAGGAATCACCTTTTTTAGTGCTGTAAAAACGCGGGTCGTTTGAGTTGAGTGACGGAAGAGATGCAAGCTCCTTTTCAGATTCTGTGAGCGGAATCTTGATTTCCTGTCCCACCTGAAGCGTGTCCTGCTCAAGTCCGTTGTAATTTTTTATCTGGCTTACGGAAAGTCCGTTGTTCAATGCGAGCCTGTAGAGCGTGTCTCCTGACTGCACCTTGTGAACCTCGTACTTTTTTTCCGTGAAGGTCGCCTCCTGAATTTTCGGAGCAGAATCATCCCGGAAAGTGGAATCCGTGTAGTAAAGTTCTGGAATGACCAGCTTCTGCCCCACTTTTATATAGGAAGATTTATCCATGCCGTTCGCGCTGCACAAAGAGTCCACGCTTACACCGAAGCGTCTGCCGAGCGAATAGAGGGTATCTCCCTTTTCCACCACATAGGAGCTTGTGCCGTTCTGAGCTGATACGGACTGAGGGGCTGAATATAGGAGGGGTGCCATCAATCCGCCGAATACAACGGCCGCTACGAGTACTTTAAAAAATCTGTTTGCGAAAATGGACTTTTTCATACCACTTTTTTATCGGCAAAATTCGCTGTTTTGATAACACGCTGGATTCAAAAAGAAGAGAAAAAACTCCAAAAAGTCCAATTCATTGTCATTATTGAAAAGGGATTGCCGTGTCGGTGCACGGCAATAACAGTGTGTCGTAAAGGCAATGACATGTCATAAGGTGGCAATGATGATTTTAGTCACATGTGCACACTACGCGTAGACCACCTTGAGCACTACGGAAATACCTTGCCCGCGAAGTACCACGTGAACCTATAGCACAATCATTTGCATTGCTGTTATCCCAGCAGCCACCTCGCCTGATAGTTGTTGAACCAGTTTCAGCACCAAGGGCTCCCGTTGAGCTCGTTATATCTCCGTGCCAGTCGTAGCAGATCTCGGCGATATTTCCGCTCATGTCATAGATTCCCAGAGCATTCGGTGCCTTTTGCTTTACCTCATGGGCCTTGCCATCGCTGTTGGTCCTATACCAGCAAACATCATTTATATTATTGCTTCCACTGAATTTCGTCTGAGTACCGGAAAGTCCTTCCTCTCCGCCACGAGCCACATATTCCCATTCAGCTTCTGTCGGAAGTCGGTAGCCGTTCGCGCTTGTGTCGTAATGGATTCCTGTATCATTGTTGTCCAAGGCATTGGATTTTCCTTTTGAATTGTAGAAATATTTTCCATTGTTATCCTTTGCGACATTAGTTCCGCTTACCTCTGCCCATCTTGCAACGTCATACACATTCTCGCCGTCTATCACCATGTAATAGGCAGGTCTCAGTCCTTCCGCAGCACTTCTCAGGTTGCAGTAGATTACACACTCATACCAGTTAATCCAATAGGCCGGGAAATTGTCTCCCATACCGTAATCATCTTGAGGCATATAAAAAATATCTTTTCCATTTTTATCCTTTCCTACAGCCCCATTCAAAACACTAAAGTAAGTCATGTACTGGGCCCATTCAGCCTGTGTCACCTCGTGGTCGCACATGACGATGTTGCCTATGGTAATGTTTCTTCCCTCGATGAAAACGGGTGAGTTCGAGACGGCTGTTTCAATAGTGGTTCCCTCGGTCTTCACTCCACCCTGGAGCCACTTTGCAAAAAGAGTGATGTCCGAATTAATCTCAGTGTTGAAGTCAAATGCAGTGGAGCTGTCGGATTCCCTAAACCAGCCTAAAAATTCATGGCCTTCTTTTGTGGGAGTCTCAGGAATCTCAGCCTTTGCCCCTTCCTCAACAATCTGCGCCGCAACAGAGCTTCCACCATCCGTGCTGAATAAAACTGTATGATAGACAACAGGAGGAACTACCTCGGCCCATTTTGCATAAAGCTCAGTGTCCGAAGTGATTGGAGTCTCAAAGTCAAATTCATCGTTAAGGCCGGAATCAGCATACCAGCCGGAAAATTCATGCTCATCCTTTGTCGGGTCAGCAGGTCTCTGAGCCTTAAATCCACTCTCAACGCTCTGCGACTCGATTTCGCTTCCACCGTCCGTGAGGAAAGTCACAGTGTAATACACTTTAACAGGTGTTTCTTCCGCAGGAGGATCGGAGACGGGATTGTCATCAGAACCTGTGCCGGTATTTCCCTCGCCTCCATTTTCCCCGTCAGTTCCGTTTTCTGTGCCCGGTTCAGCGTTGGGGTCCGTTTCGTTATTGTCCACAGGCTCATTATTGCCCTCGGTTCCATCACCATCGGAGCCAGGCTCAGCATCGGTAGTCTCCACGGAATCCTCAATCCAGCCCGCATAAAGAGTGGTGTCCGAAGTAATCAGCGTTTCAAAATCAAATTCAAGAGTAAGCTCAGTGTCAGAATACCATGTGTCAAAATGGAAGTTTTCCCTCGTGGGATTTTCCGGGACTGAGACTTTAGAGCCGTTTTCAACCCGCTGAGAGGCAACGTCGCTTCCGCCATTAGAAGAGAAATTCACGGTATGATATACTACGGCAGGTTCTTCGTCTACAATGGGATTGTAAGTAACATGACATCCGGCAAAAAGAGTCAAGGCACAAAAAAATGTAAAAGCCACAGGACCCCAAAATTTTCTGTTCATACACTGCTCCTCAAATAAAAGCCCCACTTTTCGACCGCAAATGCAATCTATCCCTAGCCCTACTCTATAAAAACAAACAAAAATTGTCAAGGATACATATTTAAATATTTAACTTGGATTGTTATGGAAGAGAAAATCAGAAACACCGCCGTAATCTTCTTTCAAAGACTCGCGACGATGTTTCAATAATGGCTCAATTAGGCAGCCGAAACGGTATGTCGCCGCCCGTGCCTAATTGATTCTATTGGCTGCCTCTAAAGCATTCCGGAGATTATTTTCCGGCCTTTGCAGCTTCTTTGGCCAGCTTTTTAGCTTCTTTGGGGTCGATGGAGGTGTCGAATGTCACCTTGTCATAACCCACGGCACCTGTAATGGCATTTACGAGCCAAGGCGCGTCAATCTTTTCGCAGATGTTCAGCTCGGCATCAAGATCCTCTGAGTTCTTTACGAAGAACTTGCAGCGTGTCATATCCGGCTTGAAGTTTACAGTCTCACCCAGCTTGAATGACTCCTTTGTGGAAGCCTGAACGCGGGCGATAATCTGCTGGTTCTTGGTTGCAAGGAAGAGGTGAGTCTCAGCTCCCAAAGGCTCCTTATTTACAACCTTCATCTGCATGTTGTTTTCGGAAGCTTCGCTTGGCTGATATGAGAGATCCTCAGGACGTACACCGAAGTATATTTCCTTTCCCACATAAGCTTTAAGCGCTTCCTGCTGCTCTGCTGTCGGGACGAGAGAGAATGTGCCTTCATCGACTACAATCTTGTCTCCTTCCTTCTTAACAGTTACTGTCATGAAGTTCATTGGCGGTGAACCGATGAATCCAGCGACGAATTTGTTGATCGGGTGGTTGTACAAGTAGAGTGGTTCTCCAATCTGCTGTACGTGTCCGTCTTTCATAACGACAATCTTTGTACCCATCGTCATAGCTTCGATCTGGTCGTGGGTAACATAAATCATCGTGGCCTGAAGTCTCTGGTGCAACGCTGCGATTTCACCACGCATTGTAACACGGAGCTTAGCGTCAAGGTTTGAAAGAGGTTCGTCAAAAAGGAAGACTTTCGGTTCGCGAACGATTGCACGTCCAACAGCAACACGCTGTCTCTGTCCACCAGAAAGAGCCTTTGGCTTTCTGTCGAGGTATGTAGTCAAGTCGAGCATCTTCGCAGCCTCTTCTACCTTCCTCTTGATTTCCATCTTGTCGACCTTGCGGAGTTTGAGTCCGAAAGCCATGTTGTCGAATACAGTCATGTGAGGATACAAAGCGTAGTTTTGGAAAACCATCGCGATGTTCCTGTCCTTTGGAGGCACGTCGTTCATCAACTCGCCGTCGATGAGAAGCTCACCTGCAGTGATGTCCTCAAGACCTGCGATCATACGAAGTGTCGTAGATTT
>DFKI01000044.1:5043-5224 GCA_002373325.1 Treponema sp. UBA3649 | reverse complement strand
GCATGGACTTGCAGATATGGACTCCGCGGTTATTGATTATGTTCGTGCGGAAAACCTCTGCCCCGGCTTTTTTGAGGATTCTTGAGACCGACTCACCCAGGGCATCGTTTCTCATGTGACCGAGATGGAGCGGCTTGTTCGTGTTCGGCGAAGAAAATTCAATCATGACTTTTCTTCCGTC
>DFKI01000044.1:0-5002 GCA_002373325.1 Treponema sp. UBA3649 | reverse complement strand
CACCATGACCTTGCGTCCCTCGAAAGGCTTCTTTCCGTCAGTACCAAAGGAGCCGTAATTCTCACCCTGATTTTTTACAAGACGGAGGATGTCAAGGGCGGCGGATTCCTTGTTGAGCTTTACGTTCACGTAGGGACCCGCGGCAAGGAAAGTACCCGCCTCGGAAGGTTTCACTCCACCAAGCTCGGAGCCATTTGACGCAGAAGCAGAAATAATCTCCACGACTCCCTTTGCGATTGCAGGAGGTGCCATGTGGAAAGATTTTGCCAGCACGAAAACAGGAAATCCCAAATCTCCCATCTCTGGCTTCGGGGGAGTCTCCACCCTGACTTCATCCGCGGAAATATCGTTTCCTTCTATATTATTCTGAGTCCTAAACTGATTGATTGCAGCCGCCACAATCTTGCGGAACTGCTCCTTCTGGTCTGCCATATCCTTTAACCTCAAACTTTGTCATTAGAAACTGGTTACGTTCCAGCTCACAGTGCGGAGAATGTCACCGAAGACACCTGCCGCAGTAACTCCCGCTCCGGCTCCATATCCGCGGACTGTAAGTGGAATCGGGGTATATCGTGCCGTTGTAAAGACAAACGCGTTCTCACCGCCACGCACACCGTAAAGCGGATCCTCAGGTCCAACCTCAAGCATACCCACGCTCACTTTTCCGTCCTTTATGGTAGCCCCCATCCTGAGCACCTTGCCATCCTTTTTAAGGGAGGCCATCTTTTTGTCAAAATAGGAATCGAGCTCGGGAAGCTTTTTCAAAAATTCCTCGGTCGTTCCCTCAAGGCTGAATCCCTCCGGGAAGATTGAGTTCATCTGGATGTCCTCAAGCTCAATCTCCATTCCGGCCTCACGAGCGATAATCAGTGCCTTTCTTGCTACGTCGGTTCCCTTCAGGTCGTCTCGTGGATCGGGCTCGGTGTAACGGAGCTCCTTTGCCTCAAGGACTGCCTCGCTGAATTTCTTTCCCTCGTCGAGCTTTCCGAAAATGTAGCTCAAAGATCCGCTCATGATTCCGTTGAATGCCGTGAGCCTGTCGCCTGACTTAAAGAGGTTCTGCAATGTGTCGATGATAGGAAGTCCGGCACCAACGTTTGTCTCGTACAGGAAGCGGACGTGCATTTTGTTCGCTGTCTCACGAAGCTTTCGGTAGAAATCCATGCTCATGGAATTTGCGCGTTTGTTCGGGGTCGCTATGTTCATGCCTGCCTTGAGTATGTCGATGTATCTTTCCGGAAGGTCGTAGCTTGCGGTACAGTCCACGAAGATTGGATTGAGCGGCTTGGTCTCCTTAACGAAGTCCAAGATTTTGTCAAGGTTGGTCTTTTCACCGCGTTCCTTGACCTGATCCCGCCATCCCTCAAGCTTGATTCCGTCGGCGTCAAAAATCATTCCGTCAATGTTCGCGATGGCCATTACACGGATGTCGATTCCCTGCTCAAGGAGTGCCTTCTGCTGCTCGCAAATCTGGTCAATCATGGTTCCGCCGATGTTTCCCGCACCGAACGCATACACCTGGATGGACTGAACCGTATTGAAGAAGAAGTGATGGGCAATCCGCACGGCCATGTCTCCGTCACCCGCATTGATTACCGCGGAGATTGATCTTTCGGCTGCTCCCTGCGCGATGGCGAGAATGTTGATGTCCCTGCTTGCAAGCGCGTCAAAGAAGGTTCCCGCAACCCCGCGTTTTTCCTTCATGGCATCTCCGACAATGGAAACGATGGCGCAATCAGATTTTACGTCGATGGGATTTATGAGCTTTTCGTTGATTTCAAGGGCGAACTCGTTTTTAAGCACGTCCTGAACCGCATTCGCCGCAGCCTTTCTTACACAGAAAGAGAGTGTATACTCGGAGGATGACTGGGTAATCAAAAGAACTGAGATACCGGCATTGCTTACCGCAGCAAAAACACGGGCCGCCATTCCCTTTCTTCCCTTCATGCCGGAGCCGCTTACGGAAATCATGGCACAGTCTTTCAGGCAGGAGATTCCCCGCACAAGTCCTGATTTACTGTCGCTTTCAAAGGGACCGTGACCGATGCGTGTTCCTGTTGCGGAGGGATTGAATGAGTTCAGGCTCCACACCTCGATGTTCTTTGATGCAAGCGGTGCGAGGGTCTTCGGATGGAGAACCTTGCTTCCGAAAAATGAAAGCTCCATGGCCTCCTCATAGCTCATGTCCTTGACCAAAACTGCGTCCTTTACCACGCGGGGATCTGCCGTGTAGATTCCGTCCACATCAGTCCAGAACTCAACCTTCTTTGAGCCGAGTGAATAACCGACGACCGCCGCTGAAAAATCACTTCCGTTTCGTCCCATGAGTCCCATTACGGGATCCGCGCCTGTTCCCTTAATCCATGAGCAGATGAAACCTGGGAAGAGCAAAATCCTGGGCTGACTTCCACCGGCATTGTCCCTGTATGGAGCCATCGCCTCCGCGCAACGGGCATAATCAACGTCGCCCTCCTTCTGATTTCCCGTGGTGAAAATGAACTTGCGTGAGTCAAGGGTTGTGACGCTCTGTCCCTTGGCAAGGAGAACCGCCTCAACGATGGGAGCGGAAATCATCTCGCCTGTACCCATAATGCGGCAATGGACTGAATCCGGGCACTCACCGAATGTGGTAAGGCCTGAAAGGAGCTTGTCCAGCCGTCTCATGTGATGCTCAAGTTTTTCCTTTACCGGGGCATAGTCAAACGCCGGAAGGGATGACTTAATCTCCGAGCAGATTTCCTCATGTATCGTTCTCATCTGGCTTACATAGGGTTCAGCGTTCCCACCCGCGACACAACCGTCAATGGCCTCCTGAAGTTTGTTCGAGACACCAGCCACTGCGCTCACGACCACGGAGATGCGGTCAGTCTTTGCGCGGCCAATCATAATATCCACGCTGTCAAGAATACGTCGTGCGGATCCCATTGAAGTTCCGCCGAATTTAAGTGTAAGCATATATTCCCCCTGCTACAAATAAGCCTTTATATCTTTTAAATCATAGCATTTTTTCATGTTTTTTTCAATAATATGGAAAGTTTTTTTGATTTCGGAGGATGCGAAAAAAAAATTAGGAGCCAGTCTTATATCCAAACATCCGTTTTCCAACTATGCCAAATCTCCCACGCCATTCCCATACTTGATTCTATGTCATTGCCATACTTGATTCTATGTCATTGCCGTACTTGATTCTATGTCATTGCCGTACTTGATACGGCAATCTCATCGCTCAGGGATTATCGGGGCAAGTCCGATAATGACATCTTTTTTGATGGAGTTGAACGATTCGACAAGCGATTTAAAAGAGCCTCTTATGGCAGTTTTCTCATCATCATCAATAGCATACAGCCATTGTGGATTTTTACGTTCCAAATCTATCATGAGCGACTTCCAGTGTCAACGCAACCAATCTTCAAGGCAAATTCCTTAACATCACCAACAGCAAATGAAACATGATTGGTATTGAACAAAAACAGTCCAGTCTGGCCATTACATCACTAAAATCATAATCCATCCATTCACCTCACAAAAAAATGGACACCCCCGAAAGGATGCCCATTTGAAAAAGATTTTACGTCTCAGTCAAATTACTTGGACGCTTTCTTTCCCTGCTTGCTGAAAGTCTTCACTCCCTCAATTACGAGGATGACTGCGAGAACCACCATTGCAAGTGCGAAAATCAGCTGGAACCAGTCACCCCAAGGAGCACCGGCTGCGACTGCCTTGCACTTTGTAATAACGGTCTTCACAAGGAAGGTGAGGGTTGCGGCGAGCATGAAGATTGTAGGAATGAAGAACATCTTGTTGTTCTTTCCAACCTCACCAAGCCATGCGGCGACAGCCATCAAAGCGATTCCCGCGAGAAGCTGGTTTGCGGCACCGAAGAGACCCCAGATCTGAGAAAGGGAAAGTCCACCGAGGATACAACCGATGACGACCATGAGGGTTGTTCCGAAAAGCGGATGTGCCAAAAGCTTTCTCACACCCTTAGCGTCCTTCCATGTCTTTTCACTGTCCTTGAGGAAGAGCTCTGAGAACATGAAGCGGCTCAAACGTGTACCTGTGTCCAAAGATGTAAGAGCGAACACGGAGACTGCAAGAGTCAGAAGAGCACTAATTGTGTTATAGATTGGAGTTCCTTCCTTTCCGAACATTGTAGCGATACCGGCGCCGAAAGCGGCGGAAGGAGATCCGAATCCCTTGCTCGTCCACTTGTTGTAGACCATACCGACCGCAATCAGGGAGATGATTCCGAGAGCGGACTCAATCAGCATGGAACCGTAACCGATGGCCTTTGCGTTCTTCTCGTTGTCGAGCTGCTTTGATGATGTTCCAGTGGAAATCAATGAGTGGAATCCTGAGCATGCGCCGCAAGCAACGGTGATGAACAAAGTCGGGAAAAGATTTCCCTTCACGCTTCCGTTGAACGCAGGAATCTCGAACTTAGCGGATCCTGTAAACGCGGAGATTACGATACCCACCAGAGCGACCGCCATCATTCCGTAAAGGAGGAAAGACGAGAGATAGTCGCGGGGCTGGAGCATAATCCAAACAGGAATCAGGGATGCGACGGCGATGTACACACCGATGAGGATGATCCATGTAGTGCGGTTCATTGCGAGACCGAACTTGAGTCCGATGACGATTGAGATCACGATTCCCACGATGCCGATGATTGTGGCGGGAAGAGTCTTCACACCGCACTTGTTGGTGAGGATTCCGTAGATGATTGCAAGAACGATGAAGAGAACGGAGATGAGAGCCGTAGTCTGGTTGTTCGTAGGATTGGCGACGAATCCCATCTTGGCACCTTCAGCCGTAAAGAAAGTTCCGGCAACGACGTTTACGAAGGACGCGATGACAAGAATCAAAACCAAAAGTGCGAAGATGATGAAGAGCTTCTTTGCAGTCTTGCCCATTGAGGACTTGATGATTTCACCGACTGATTTTCCGCCGTTTCTTACAGAAGCGAAAAGGGATCCGAAGTCCTGGAGACCACCGAAGA
>DFKI01000079.1 GCA_002373325.1 Treponema sp. UBA3649 | reverse complement strand
GGCCGCCGTCCTAAAAAAGAATTGAATTTCGACTGATACTGTCATTGCCGGCTCACCACCAGTCTGTCATTGCCGTACTTGATACGGCAATCTCTTTTGGGGTAGGGATTATCTGGTCGAGCCAGATAATGACATCGTTCTTAATTATTCAATGGTTCCCTAAGTTTTAGAGGTTCCCTAATGACGTTTTGAAAAAAATCATTTTCATAAGGAGAAGATTTATGGATGACTTTAAGTTTAAGATTGAGGAGTCTTTCGGCGTTCTTTCCGAGTCAAAGGCGGGATGGACTATGGAGCTGAACAAGGTCTCGTGGAGCGAGCGTCCTGCAAAATATGACATCCGCACATGGTCCCCCGATCACGAGAAGATGGGGAAGGGTGTCACTCTGAACGATGAGGAAATCAAAAAGCTCAGGGACATTCTCAACAGTCTTCCTTGATTTTCGGACGTTTTTCCGAATCAGACTTTTGGACGTGAAATCTTTACTTTTGTTCTCTTGACAAAAAGGTCTATGTTCGCGGCAATCAGCGTGAGGCAGTAACCTGAGATGAGAAGGGCGCTGCTGAGTGAGAATGCGAATGTGGTCACGGGGTCTTCTTTCATTATGGTCGCAAAAAGAACCATGGTCGTGAGCATGATGAGACCGAAGACAATCCATGAGACGAGGGAGACGTGACGCATCTTTGGCTCGTATCCGGGGGAGATTTTTTTCAGCACTTCGGCTATGGTGTCGCTTTTGATTGCGTCGGGAATCTGTATGTCGGTGGAGGAGGCTTTCTCTGCTTTGCTCAGCGCACGGATTTCTGAACTGCATTTTTTGCATGAGGCCATGTGTCTTCTTACGTCCGACGGAATTCTCATTCCCTTGTCAAGCATGAGGTATCGCTCCATGTAGTGCTCGCATGTGTATTTCATAATTTCTCCTCCTTTTTTGATTTTGCCGTCGCTTCAGTTCTCATAGAAATCCTTGAGTTTTTCCCTGAGTATTTTCTTTGCGCGGAAGATGTGGCTCTTGATTGTGTTTACAGGAAATCCCGTAATCACGGCAATCTCCTCGTGGCTGAAATCCATGAAAAAATACATCTCAAGACAGATTGCGTATTTGTCCGGGAGTTCCTTTACCGCTTCTTTAACAGCCTGTCGGGTGGCCTTTCTGAGCTGTGTGTCCTCCGGTTCGTATGCAGTGGATGGAATCTCCGCGTCGTCTTCAAGAGGGCTTGTCTCTCCGGACTTTTTTTTCATGTTCACCGCTGTCGTATACGCAATCCTTGTGATCCATGTGGGAAGGGAGCTCTCGCCACGAAAAGATTTCAGGTTCTTGAACACTTTGATAAAAACTTCCTGCACAAAATCATCGGTGTCAGTCTCGTTCCTGAAAAAGGAAAATCCCAGTGCCTTTACGCGCCCCATGTAAAATGACATGAGAGTCCCGAACGCATCCGTGTTTCCTGCAAGGACTTCCTTTATGAGCTTGCGGTCCCGCCTGAGATTGTTTGACTTGCCTTCTTTTTTTTCGCCATCAGTTTTCATCACCTTTCTTTTCAGAAAAATCCGGATTGATTTTGTAGAAAATCAGCATGGCAAGCCCTACCGCGAGAGGAATGAGACCTCCGAGCAATGTCCACGAAAGACCCGTCAGAATCAAAAACATTGCCGTGAGCACGATTCCGACACCGAGAAGAGAGAGACCCGACATGAGCGAAAATGCCCTGAGATCGAACTTGGTGGGCTCATAGGTTCCCTTGCTGATTTTCTGTTTGTTCTCGTGATGTCTCCAGAGCAATGCAAAAAAAATCAGAAGCGACGCGAATGCGATTCCGACTATGGGAATGAGCGACATGATTATCTGTGCTGCCTCTGACATGTTGTTTTCCATTTCAACCTCTCTTTTCTCTTAGACATGAAAATCCGGAAAAGGTTGCATCAATCCGTATTTTTTCTTCAATCCTGCATGTCGAAGAATATGTAGCTGTCGAAGTAGACCGCGTTGATTTTTCCCATTATGAGCTGTGCGTTTATCTGCTCCTTCAGATCTTCCTTGATTTTTTTCTCCCCCTTTCCGATGAGCTCGGTTTTGGTGTAGGACATGAAGTAGTTCGAGATGATTGTCTTGATGAGCCTGTCCTTCTGCGAGATTTCCTCAAACAGCTCCACGTCTCCGTCCGGATATGAGAACCATGGTGAGACAATGAGAAGAGATCCCTGCTCGCCATTTTTCTCAGGCTTTGTGACCGGTCTCATCTGTCCGAGAGAATTGTATGCGGCGAGTTTCTTGCTTTTTTTCTTCGAGAGATTGATTACCTTTTCCGGGCTTGGATCCGCCTTTCTGTATGCCTGCCCCTGAGTTTTCCTGAGAGAGAGGCCGTAGACGCTTCCCCCGATTATGGCAATCAAGATTACAATCACTATGCCCGTGAGGATTTTGGGGAGACCTTCGAATTTATCCTTATATAATATGTCGTCGTCCTCGAATCTTCGGAAAGGACCCTGCTCGTATTCCATTTTCGGTTTCTCCTTTGTTTTTCAATGTGACTATTTTACCACGAATGGAAGGAGGAGCGCAAGGGTTCTTGTTGATGCCGTCCCGTCCTCAATGCTTCCGGGAATTCTTGCCTCAAGACGGACACAATCTTCAAGCCACTCCTCTTTTTCTATGGTTCCGTTTTTTCTCGCAAGCTCCACCAAATCTGTTCTGTCCATGGGAATCCTGAAATTTCTTAGCTCGCCTAAAAGACGCACCGTCATCTGCGAAATCAGTTCTGAAAATCCAGTCTCATCTTTCGCGCATGTTTTTATGGCTCCCGGGAATTCGTTTTCCAGCTCCGATATGGCAGCAGGATTGTCCGCCACCGTGTCGATTTTGTTCAGCACCACGAGACTTGGAATCTTTTCGGCGTTGATTTCTTTCAGGACTTTTTGCACCTGGTTGTACTGCTGCATGTGGTTCGGGTCGCCTGAGTCAACAACGATCAAAAGCAAATCCGAGCTTGCGGCTTCCTCCAACGTGGACCGGAATGCGTCAATCAGTGTGTGCGGAAGGTTTGATATAAAACCAACCGTGTCAGTAAGCAAGATTTGTGAGGCTTCTGAGAGGGAGAATTTTCTTGTGGTGGGGTCAAGTGTTGCGAAGAGCTTGTTTTCAACGAAAGCGTCGGCTCCCGTGAGTGCGTTCAGGAGACTTGATTTTCCGGCGTTGGTGTATCCCACAAGGGAACATGCTGGCTGTGCGTTTCTTTCCCTCATCTTTCTCTGGGTCTTTCTGTTTACGGACACCTGCTCAAGTTCTTTTTTCAACTGAAGGATTTTGTCCTCAATCTGTCTTCTGTCGAGCTCCAGCTGTGTTTCTCCGCTTCCCTTCGCTCCGTAGTTTCCTCCTCTCTGCCTTGAGAGATTTCCGTACATGTGCGAGAGCCGTGGAAGTGAGTATGTGAGTTTCGCGAGCTGAACCTGAAGGACCGCCTCTTTTGTCTGTGCCCTCTGTGCGAAAATGCGGATGATTACTTCGTTTCTGTCAAACACATTGATTCCGGTGAGCTTTTCCCAGTTACGCTGCTTGGTCGGGTCAATCTCCCAGTCGAAGATTATGCAGTCGGCGTTCAGTTCCTTAGCTTTGTTCGCAATCTCCTGTGCCTTTCCTGTTCCGATTCCGTATGCCGGGGTGGGCTCAATGCGGCTGAGTACTATGGTGTCGGCCACTTCCATACCGAGCGTGTCAATCAATGAGATTAGCTCCTTCGGTTCCTCGTCCGTTTTGTTCGGGGCTCCTATCAAGAGACATCTTGCTTTTTTTTCCTGCTCTTCCTGTAGATTTATCATGCTTGGAATTGTACATGATTTTGTTTTTTTAGTATAGGGGGAGTTTTATTTTGGAAAAGGATGGTAAAAATGGGCGCCGCTGACTGAGGTGGAGGAGAGTCAATCAGCGGATATGAGCATGAGTATGAGTATGAGTATGAGTATGAGCTACTGCTTGTTGTTTACGACTGAGAAAGATTCGAAGGTGAGAGTCTCTGTTCCCACATTGTTCTCATCAGCGTCCGCATAGCCGATTACGAGCATCAGGGCATTTTCCTGGGAGGCCCACTGCATTGTTGATTTTTCCGGGCATCCGTCTGTGAGAGTAAACTCGTGGTCAAGGGAAACTGTTGAGCCATCAATTGTGAGTTCCGCATAATCGGAGAGAACTGTCCACCAGTTGTTGTCCGCGCCGCTCTGGAGTTTTCCGTCCGTGCTTGATGCCAGGTATGCGTATGTGCCGCCGCTTGTTCCCGCAATGGCTGTGTCCGTGCTTCCCGTAAACGTCACCTTGATTTTGTCGCCTGAAACCGGGAGGGTCTTTGTTGTGTCAAGAATTGAGAACTGTGCCTGCGCAATGAAGTTTCCGTCGGCATCTTTTGACCTTCCAGAGTCGCCAGAATTTGCGAATGATGTGTTTGTAATGGAGAGAGAATATGTCTCGGCAGAAACTGGTTCGTCAGTGTTTTCATCTCCTGTGCTTGGTGAGCATGCAGAAAGTCCGAGTGCGAGTGCCGTGACTGTCGCCAACATTCCGATTTTTGTTAGAGTCCTAAATTTTTTCATGTGTTTCCTCCTTGCAGAAACATGGACTTTTCGTCCAGATTTTTTTGTTCTATCCGTTCCTCCTGCGGATAAAATGAGTCAAAATCAGAGATTAAAATCAGAGATTAAAATCAGAGATTAAAATCAGAGATTAAAATCGAAGATTTTATCTTTGGTTTTAGCCTGTCTTTTAGGTAAATTATAGCATCGGTTTTGATTGTTGGCAAGTAAAAAATTAAAGTTTTTACTTAAAATTTTTGTTAAAAATTGTTAAAATAAGCACAAAAGGATAAAAAACATGATTGAATATATTAAAATTTTTACTCAAATAAGTTTTGTTATGGATTCTATCTTGGTTTTTAAATTAATTTACTTAAATTATTTTAGAAATTTACTTAATGAATTTAGGCTGTTTTTGTCCCGGAAATGTGGTGCGGGACTGTCTGAAAAATACCGTTATGCGTTTGTCCAAACTCCCCAGTGCCCAGTGCTTAGTCCTCACTCAATTCTCAATTCTCAATTCTCAACTCTCAACTCTCAACTCTCAACTCTCAACTCTCAACTCTCAACTCTCAACTCTCAACTCTCAACTCTCAACTTCCCCCATTGAATAAAGAAATGTTTTCTTCTATAATATAAGCATGTTTCGAATCTACGTGGAAAGAAAGTCCGGCTTTGAAAACGAGGCCAGGCGCATATTTGCTGAAATCAGCGGTTTTTTAGGAATTGACGGTGTTACCGGAGTGCGTTATCTGAACCGGTACGATGTGGAAAATGTGAGCGATGATGTTGCCAAGGCAGCCGCGACACGCATTTTTTCCGAGCCACAGAGCGACAGCGTAATCTACGAAAAGCTGGACCTTGCTCAGGGCGTTACGGAAATCATCTGGGAATATCTTCCGGGACAGTACGACCAGAGGGCAGATTCCGCCGAGCAGTGCCTCACTCTTTTGCGCGAGGGATTGAAGTCGCTCGTTAAAGTCGGGACGGAGCCTCCGCGTGTAAGGTGCGCGAAGATTGTCCTTCTTGAGGGAAAGGTCTCCGCATCCGATGTGGAGAAAATCCAGCACTATCTTATAAATCCCGTGGACAGCCGCCTGACCGACGATTCTGTTCCCGAGACCCTTGAGATGAAAACCCACGTGCCCGGAGACATTGAGGTGCAGGACGGATTCATCAAGATGAGCGGGGATGAGCTTGACAAATACCGCGAGAAACTCGGACTTGCCATGGATGCCGCCGACGTGAAGTGGATGCAGGATTATTTCGCATCTGAAAAACGTGACCCGACCATTACTGAAATCCGCGTGCTGGACACTTACTGGAGCGACCATTGCCGCCACACGACTTTCAATACAATCCTCAGGGACGTGAAAGTGCAGGACGGACCTTACGCTGACCTTTTCCGCTCGTCGCTTAAAAATTACACTGAGATGCGCACCGACCTTTACGCGGGACGGACTGATAAAAAAGTGACCCTCATGGACATGGCATGCATCGGAGCGAAATATCTTCGAAAGCACGGAAAGCTTGATGATTTGGAAGTGAGCGAGGAAAACAACGCGTGCTCCATTTTCATCGACGTGCATTTTACGACCGACTCCGAGGGAAAGCCCGTTGACCCATCTTCCCCCGAGGCTACAGAAAGGTGGCTGCTTGAGTTCAAGAATGAGACTCACAATCACCCCACGGAAATTGAGCCGTTTGGTGGAGCCGCAACTTGCATCGGTGGTGCAATCCGCGATCCTCTTTCCGCACGAAGCTGGGTTTATCAGGCATTGCGTGTTACAGGCGCGTCTGATCCGACAGTTCCTTTGAGCGCGACTCTTCCCGGAAAACTTCCGCAGATGAAACTCACGAGGGAAGCGGCCCAGGGATTCAGCTCTTATGGAAATCAGATTGGTCTTACCACGGGACAGGTCGCTGAGGTCTATCATCCGGGATTCCTTGCGAAAAGGATGGAGCTTGGTGCTGTGATTGCCGCGGCTCCTGTTGATTTGGTCCTGCGCGAGACACCCGAGGCTGGAGACGTGATTATCCTGCTTGGTGGCGGTACCGGACGTGACGGAATCGGTGGTGCGACAGGCTCTTCAAAGGTGCATACTGAAAAATCCGTGACTACTGCTGCCGCTGAGGTTCAGAAGGGAAATGCCGTTGAGGAAAGAAAAATCCAGAGGCTCTTCCGCAACAAGGACGTGTGCCTGATGATCCGACGCTGTAATGATTTTGGTGCCGGTGGTGTGAGCGTTGCCGTGGGTGAGCTTGCCCCGGGTCTTGACATCAACCTTGACGCTGTGCCGAAAAAATACGAGGGACTTGACGGAACCGAGCTTGCCATCTCCGAA
>DFKI01000135.1 GCA_002373325.1 Treponema sp. UBA3649 | reverse complement strand
TACATCCGCTTTTTGTTCATCACGGGAATCACAAAAGTAAGCCACGTGAATATTTTCTCGGGACTAAATCAGCTGAATGACATAAGCATGAACGAGGCCTATTCATCCCTGTGCGGAATCTCGGAGACTGAGCTTGAGAAATATTTTGAACCGGAGATAAAAATCCTTGCGGAGAGACGGAAACTTTCATATCAGCAGACAAAAGAAAAACTTGCCCTGATGTACGACGGCTACCATTTTTCCCAGGACGCTGAGGGAGTGTACAATCCGTTTTGTATTCTGGAATGTTTCATGGAAAAAAAATTCGGCTCCTACTGGTTTGAGAGCGGCATACCTTCCTTCCTTGTAAAAACGCTGCAAAATCAGCCCATGTTCCTGGCAAATCTTGTAAACGGACGCAAAGTAAAAGAGGATCAGTTCAAAAATTACGATCCTGATTCCAAGAACATGCTTCCTGTGATTTACCAGAGCGGCTATCTTACGATAAAAGATTTTGATGAGACCACAAACCGCTACACCTTGGATTTTCCAAACAAGGAAATAAAGGACGGATTTTTGGATGTCCTCCTCAAAAAATTCGTGACAGTTCCCGACGATGATTTGGGACTTGCCATTGACAATCTCAGCGATGCCCTTGAAGCGCATAACATTGACCGTGTGCTCTCAATCATAAAATCCGCGATCGCCGACTTGCCCACAATCGTGAAAAAAGATATGTGCGAGAATTACTACGAGTCAGTGACGCACCTCATGTTCAGAATGACCGGATTCAATGTTGTGTCGGAGCTGCAGAGTGTGGCGGGGAGAAGCGACGTGATTGTTTCCACGAAGGATTCTGTCTTTATCTTTGAGCTGAAGATGGACAATGGACAAGATTTTGACACGGTTGCGGAAAATGAACTCGCACAGATAGACGCGAATGGATATGCGGAGAGATTTATGGTGAGCGGAAAGACTATGCACAAAATTGGCGTAGTATTTTCAAGCGACGGCAAGGGAATGCTCGGCTGGAAGATTGCGTGAGTGAACTAACGGGTTGTTATTCCTGATGAAAAATCTGGAATTGACAATCTCCTGACTTTGATTTATTCTATAAGTATGTTTGTATCTGTTATTGTTGACCCGGGGAGCATCGACACTGCCAACGCCATGGCCAATCTGCTTACCAACACGGGATTTAAGAAGATTCAGAGGTCCTGCTGGGAGAATGCGAAATTCACGGAGAACGAGCTTTCGGATTTGAAAAAGGACATTGACCGGCTCACAGATTACTACGACGTGGTGAGAATCTATCAGTTTCCGCTCAACGGCATGTTCGTAATCACCGAGCTGAAGGAAAAGAAGTGGAAGAGATGCCAGCTGAACGGAAGCCCCGTAAAATCTGCCGCCGCAAAGCCAAAGACAGGTGCCGTTTCTCCTCGTCCTGCTCCAAGACCCGCCCCGAAACGCTGAGGCTTTCAGTCAATCTTCAGTGAAAAATCTTTCGACGTGGTGTAGAGCTGATTCGGACTCTTCGGTTTTTCCGGGACACTCATTATAAGTTTTCCCTCTTCAACCAGTGGCTGCACCCATTGTGACATCGTGTAAAAGCGCGATTTGCCTGTGAAATCTATCAGCTCTTTTCTTGTCCTCGGCTTACGGCAGAATTCTATTAGTGCCTCTTTCATGTTCCTGCCGCTCTCAGGGTGTTTTTCCTCGTACAGATTGTTCCTGAATGTGACGCGGAACTCACCACGGATGACCTTGAACTCAGGTTCGGGAAGTCCTGCTTTTTCAAATTCCTTGTAGATTGTCGGAATGCCGGAGTATCGGTTTTCTGTTATCCTGAGTATTTCCAAAATGTTCGAAAGCGCTGCGTTCCTCGTTTCGGGACGGCCTTTTCCAAGTGATTCCGCCGGGAAGTTTCCGTAGATTCCGCCGCTGTTTTTTATCTCCATCCTGTCGCGGTACATCTCTATGCTTACGGGCGTGTTCTCCGTGTGGATGCTGTAGTCCCTGTGCACCAACGCGTTCAAAATCGCCTCACGCACAGCCGTCATGGGAAACTCTGTTTTGTCATGCCTCTTTCCGTCGCTGCCGATTATCGTTTTTGTGCGGCTGTTTTTCCTTACGAATGCGGTTGCCTCCTCAATCATGTTTTGAATCGGTCCCTGAATCCTTGCGTTGTCAATGAATCTCTCGCCGTCGCTTCCTGTGTCGCCGAGTTCCGTTCCCGGTACCACGACAGCCGTAATGCAGAGCTGGGGAAAATAAATCTGAGGAAACCGGGAGAAAGTCATTGTTCCTGCCAGAGTCGGCACTCCGTTTTCCATCACTCCCATGAGCTCAAGAATTTCCGAGTCGGAGACATTTCCTGTAAGATTGCCCCTGTCCCGCTTTACCAGTTCCAGATATTTTTCAAGCATATCCTTGTCGAAGAGGTCCAGCTTTGCCTTATCAACCGTGCGTAAATCATCCCGGATTCTTCTTCTGAATGCCTCGTAGCTGTACACCTCATACTCGTTCATCGGCTCGTCATTATCCCCGACTCTGATGTAAGAGCCTTTGATTCTCCCGACCCCAGCATAATACACAGGTCTGTACACGGCCTCCACACCCGGAATCTCTGCCGCAACAATATTTTTTCCGTCAATCTCGCAGATTGTGACGAGCGCCCTGACTTTAGGCTCCATCTGATTGCAGTTTTCCGCGATTTTTTTCTGTACGGATTCAGCATCATACACACCGCAGATGTAAAAATCAGGTTTGTCGGTGACTCCGAATATGATTGTGCCGCCCATGTCCTGATTTGAGAAAGACGAGAGGGTGTCATAGATTTTCTTGGGAAACCCCTCATGGCAGGCTTTCAGCTCCACGTTCTGCCGCTCACTTTTTTGAGTCCTGATTTCATTTACAAGTTGAATCAACGCCTCTTTTTCCATCCAGACGCTCCTTGCCATGTTTCTTGCCAAAATTATACCCGAATAGCAAGTGGATGTCAAGTAAAAATGATAAATGGCGACTAATTATCAAAGAATCGCAAGTTGATGACAAGTGCTTGGCAAATGGTTGGCAAGTTTCTGATACAGAATTCAATTTGCGGTCGGCTTGTTGAAAAATCCCCGGAAATCTGATATAATATGGAAGATTTTTTTTGATTGAAAATTGCGTTGTGACGGTCATAATGTCAGGCAATTTGAGGAGATTTGTATGCTTGAAGATTTGCGTGTGCCCATTCAGGAGCTGAAGGAAAATATCATGGACGTATGGGGGCGTCTTTGACCCGGACGACATTCGTAAAAAGATAGCCGAAAAAGAGGCACTTACCACCGCGCCAGGATTCTGGGACGACAATGACAAGGCCACAAAAGTGATGAACGACATCAAGCTTCTCAAGGGAAGAATTGAGCCGTGGGAGGATTTGATTTCCCAGGTCAAGGACATGGAATCCCTTTATGAGCTTGGAATCGAGGAAAACGACCAGAGCGTGGAAAAGGAACTCAAGGAGCTTTACGACAAGGCCAACGCTGAGTACGAGCATCAGAGCATTTTGAACCTGCTTTCCGACGAGGTTGACAAAAACGACTGCTTCCTTTCAGTTCATGCGGGAGCGGGAGGAACCGAAGCCTGTGACTGGACTTTCATGCTGAGCCGAATGTACCAGAGATGGGCCGAGCGTCATGGATATAAGATGGAGGTGCTTTCCCAGGAAGAGGTTGAGGGCGGACTCAAGTCAATCAACATGAGGATTTCGGGCGATTACGTCTACGGATACACAAAGGGGGAGGCGGGTGTTCATCGCTTGGTCAGAATCAGTCCCTTTGACGCGAACGCAAGACGGCACACATCCTTCGCATCGGTTTACGTTTTCCCGGTTTTGGACGACAGCATTGAGGTGAACATTGACCCGAAGGACCTCCGCGTGGACACATTCCGTGCGGGCGGTAAGGGAGGACAGCACGTCAACAAGACAGAATCCGCGGTCCGCTTTACTCATATTCCGACGGGAATCGTAGTTCAGTGTGAGAGCGAGAGAAGCCAGCTGATGAACCGTGCCACAGCCATGAGCATCCTCCGCTCAAGGCTCTATGAGTATTACAAGGAGCAGAAGGAAAAGGAGAACGAAAAGTTCGCCGGTGAAAAAAAGGACATCTCTTTCGGAAGCCAGATCCGAAGCTACGTTTTCCAGCCCTACACGATGGTAAAGGACCACAGGACAAAATACTCCGTGGGAAACATACAGGCCGTGATGGACGGAGACATTGACGGATTCCTTGACTCATGGCTTTCCGTAAAATGGAAGGGAGTGCCGGTTGCCGACGGTGATGATTCCGACGATGACCTTGGAGACTAATCCGGGAGCTTTTTGAGCATGTGGAGTGTCCGAAGCGAGCGTGAAAAAATCAGGAAAGTCTCTGCCTTTGTACTTCTCGCACTGATTTTCGGGGCGGCGGGGTCTTTCCGTGCATTTTCGGCTGATTGGGTCCTTTCGTCCATGCCGTTTACCCTGAGTCAAAAAGGGAGCCATCCCTCATCCCATGAAAGCGCGGCGAATCTTCTTCCCAAGCTGATTCTTGACCAAATCGGTTCCGGGGCTGTACGTGTGCCTCCGCGCGATGAAATGCTGGACCGTACCTTGGAAAATCTGAGGACGGAGCGTCAGTCTCTTTTTTTGCAGCTCTCAGCGGCGGTAAAAACCAGGGATTCCCTTGTGCTTGAGGGCTACGGTGAAAAAAAACTCAGGAAAAAAATCAGCGAGGCGGAGAAAAAAATCCGGGAGATTGAGGAAAAAATCGAGGAGAACCTGAGAAAGCAGGAGAGGGCCGTTTCCGAGGTGACGGGAGAAAATCTTTCGGAGGAGGAAAAGAAAAAGTCTGCCCTGGAGGATTTTCTCTCACGTTTCAAAAAGGAGGAGGCTGCCGTAGTCTCGGAGTCCATGGAGGAAAACATCTGTGTCTACAAGGGCGACTCATCGGTTTTGTTTTCTGCGGGGGATTTTTCCCTTGAAAGCAGGGAGTTTGAGAAATCCGTGATTGACGCAAAAATCAACGGAATGCTTTTCGGCTCTCTTGTCTTTTACGGCAACTATCTTTCCGTCACTGTGGAGCTTAAAATCTATCCGGGCGGAAAAAGCATGGGAACTGTCACCGAGGTGGGGAGCCTTGGCGGACTTACGGAAATCGCTTCGAACATAGCTCAGTTCATATCACCGCTGATTGTGAACAGCTCCGGAGTGAAGCTCTATTTTGACATTGTGCCCGAGGATGTCGCAAAATCAGCCCGCATTTTGGTGGACGGGGTTGTGACTCAGCTTTCGGGGTACTACATCATGGTTCCGTCGGGGATGCATACTGTCAGCGTGGAATGTCCGGGATACGTGACTCAATCTTTCACGGGCTTTTTCAGGGACAGTCCGAGTTTTTTCATACACGTGCCCATGAGCGAGCTAAGGAACGGCACTTTTACGCTCTATACGAAAAATCCGGGGGACGGAAATCTGTATGCGAACGGAAAGTCCCTGGGTTTGGAAACGGACGACATGCGTGTGACGATTGACGGTGAGCCTGTGATCGGTCAGCTCATAAGGACTGTCACGGATGAGGACGGCGAGAAAAAAGTGATGGATTCCTTCTATTATATACCCGAAAATTTACAGGTGGAGGGAGCCGAGCTGGGCTTGAACGCGGAGCCTCTTGACCTTGGAAAACTGATTGACAAAAGAAGAGTCTGGGCGTACAGGGGTTACACGGCTTTTGTCCTGACCCTTCCGCTCACGTTTTTTGCCGTAGGAAACTATGACCTTGCCTACAACGGATTTTTGGCGGGAAATGTGGAGGCCGGGGAAGTCTACCGGTGGAACTACCTTAAGTGGGGGGCGGTCGGACTTACGGCTGTCGCGGGCGGATTTTTTATCTATGAGCTTGTGAGGTACCTACATGCGGCTTCGAAGGTGCTTCCTGTTGAGGCCAAACCGGGAAAGAGGGAAATCCGGGATGTGATTGAGAAAGTTGACATGGAGCAGGCAGAACCTGACGGGGAAAGCGGTTCCGGTGAGGAGACAGAATCTTCCGTTGGGGACGGTTCTGATGAATCTCTTGAAAAAAGTGAATAGGAGAAATTATGGCCAAGATGTCTTTTGCTGACAGGCTCAAGTCCCTTTTCGGACTGTACAAAGCCGACGACGCTGAGTTTTTTGATGATTTGACCGATGCCCTGATTGAGGGTGACATAGGAGCAGCATCCGCCGTACAGATTGTGGACGACCTGCAGAAAAAATGCAAGGCTGAGAAAATCTCGGGGAGCGATAAAATCAGCAGGGCTCTAAAGGAAATGCTGAGACCCTATGTGAGAAGCGTGTCTTTGGATGTGGAGCCGGGCAAGGTGAACGTGTTCATGGTCCTGGGTGTGAACGGAGTGGGTAAGACAACAACCGTCGCGAAAATGGCGCGTCTTTATGCGGAAAAAGGTGAGTCCGTAATCATCTCCGCGTCCGATACTTTCCGAGCCGCAGCCGTTGACCAGATTGCCGAGCATGGCGAGAGACTTGGAATCCGCGTGGTGCGTCATCAGATGGGAAGCGATCCTTCCGCGGTGGTTTTTGACGCTGCATCCGCATGTGCATCTTCTGGTGGCGGGCTTGTGATTGCCGATACAGCCGGAAGACTTCACAACAAGGAGAATCTTGTGAACGAGCTCAAGAAGATTGACCGTGTGGCTTCCTCAAAGGCTTCGGACGGATGCTACAAGAAGATTCTCGTGGTGGACGCAACTACAGGACAAAATGCTTTGCGCCAGGCTGAGGTTTTCAATGAGGCCGTGGGACTTGATGCCGTGGTCCTTACAAAATATGACTCGACTGCGAAGGGCGGCTGCATTGTTTCAATCGGCAAGGAGCTTTCACTTCCTTTTGCGTTTGTGTGCACCGGTGAGAAATACGGAGACATCGCGGCTCTGGATCCGGACAAATATCTGGACGAGTTTTTGGGCATCTGAGATCGGGGGGCTTTTTCTTGGAGATTTCCGCACTGGTCATGTCATTTTATCTTCTCTTTCCTGTTTACGATCCCGCGCAGGAATTTCTTTCGCACAAACTGGAGGATGATTTTACTTCTGGCCCATCACTTTATGCCCATGATTTCGAGCGGAGGATTTCCGATCACAACGAGCTTCTGGACAAGCTTTCCTCTGTCGTGCTTGAGGAAGAGAATGTTTTTGCGGATTTGGGGGACCTGGATTTTGTTGATATGGACGAGGATCCTTCGAGCATCCTTTACGAGCTTGAGCATCCTGAGTTTGGTCCGCAGGGTGAAGGAACCAGCATTGCGGCGAGACTTGGATTTGAGAATGTGGCGGAGGCATTTTACACATCTTCCGAGGAGCGTCTTAAGCTCTTTGAATTCGGAGAGGAGTTTTTTTCGCCCATGGATTCTGTCTCCGGAAAAAAATCATCGGTGTCCGTAAACTCGGATGAGATTGTCCGTACCGAGTATGACGACCTGTTCAGGATTCTTGAGAGGACTGTCTGGAAAAACGCGTCGAACTATGCCGGGACCGAGATGAAGGAAAGGCTGCGGTACACCTATGCGGGGCCGTCATCCATGCTGCCGAATTTCCGCGGGGAGGAATTCCTTTTGGAGAACACTTACCGCGAGACAAGGTTTTCGGGAAAGAATCCTACGCAGGTGCTTTTCTATGCAGTCTCAAAGGATGATGCTGGCAGGGTGAAAAGGAATCTGAAAAACAGGAGCGATTTTCACTACGACGCAAAGGGACGTCTTTCGGTTGACGAGGAGTCGGTCTTTTTTGATGACGGGACAAGCCGCGTGCAGAAATATATCTACACATATTCGGTTACGTCAAAGCTGCCTGCTGTGGATTTTTATGAGGACGGGGTTTTGCGCATGAGGACTGAGAGCGAGAGCGACCTTGACTATGTGCAGACCATTTTTTTTGACGGAGACGCGAGGGTCGTGACCAGATATAAAAACGGGACTCTTTTCGAGGAAATCTTCTTCTTGGGGGACGAGGAGAAGAGCAGGAGAACCTTTGATGAGTAAGATGAAATTTTTTTCTTCATTCCGGTGGATTGGATTTGTCTCAAAGCGGTTCAGCAAGGTGGACAGGAGCGGTCGTTCCGCGGTGACTTCCACACTCTCAAGTCTGGGCGTGGGATTCGGAGTGATGGCACTGATTGTCGTAATCAGCGTGATGAACGGATTCCAGATGGAGTTCATTGATGCCATAATGGAAATCTCAAGCTACCATGTGCGGACCTCAGATGTTCAGGACGAGGACTCTTTTTTGAGGTGGTGCGGAAACGAGAAATCAGTGCTGACGGTCTCTCCTTTTTACGAGGCTCAGGGACTGATGATTTCCTCCAACGGACGTGAGAGCGCTGCATTGGTACGTGCCCTGGATCCCGACGTGATGGAAAAGGACGCGGGATTTTGCCGGGAGGTACAGATGATTTCCGGGAGCTTCGACATTTCCGACGAGGAGTGCATTGTGCTCGGGAACGATCTTGCGAGGACGATTGGTGCGAGGGTCGGAAGCACGATAAACATCTTTGCTCTGAGCGGAAGTTCCGACGTTGCCATGATTTCTCAGGACAGACGCTTCGTGGTCTCGGGAATCTTTTTTTCGAACTACGCGGACATCAACTCGGCCTATGCGTTTGTGGGAATCAGTGCGGCGCAAAAATATTTCGGTTCCGGGGCAAAAAAAATCTGGGGAATCAAAATGAGGGACAGCGGAAAGGATTCCCTTCTTATATCACGGCTTGAGCAGGCATTTCCTTCTCAGAAGTTCGAGAGCTGGAGAAGCTACAACAGGACTTTTTTCGGGGCTCTGAGGGTGGAAAAAAACATCCTGATGCTTTTGGTCTTTTTGATTTTCGTTGTCGTCGCAGTGAACATCTACAACGGGATGCGTCGAATGGTCTACGAGAGGCGCGAGGAGATTGCGGTCCTGAGTGCGCTTGGAGGAACCAAGGGTGACGTACAGTCGGTGTTTATAATGAAGGGGCTTGTCACGGGGATTGTCGGTGCTGTTCCCGGCCTGATTCTGGGACTTTTAATCTGCTCGAATATGGACCACATGTTCATGTTCCTCTCAAAGGCACAGTACTACGTGCAGTATGTGGTGATGGCAGCCGTAAATCCTGAGAACGCAGCTATGCTTCAGGAGAATCCCATGTTCAGAATCTACGCGAACATTCCGGCACGCATGGTTCTTTCCGAAATCATGGCGATTTTTTTCTTCGGAATTTTCTCATCTCTGGCCGCCGCTTGGTCTGCCAGCAGACAGATATTGCATTTAACGGTTGCGGAGGTGCTCCATGATGACTGATGAAAAAAGCGACGATGTGATTGTTCGCATAAGGGGACTGGAAAAGACCTATGAGACTTCCAGCGAAAAACTCACGATTTTGAAAAACCTTGACATGGACGTTCATAAAGGAAGCAAGTGTGTCATCGTGGGAAAAAGCGGAAGCGGAAAATCAACTTTGCTGAACATTATCGGGGGACTTGACTCCGCTACATCCGGCACAGTGGACGTGAACGGAAAGATAATCAGCTCGATGGAGGAGAACGAGCTTACGGAGTACAGAAGCCGTTTTTTGGGACTCGTGTTTCAGTTCCATTATCTGCTCAAGGATTTTACCGCTCTTGAGAATGTTTTTCTTCCGGCATACATGGCAGGTACTCCGAAAAAGGACGCGATGGAAAAGGCCCGCTCTCTTCTTTGTGACGTGGGACTTGAGGACAGGATGTCGCATCTTCCGTCTCAGCTTTCAGGAGGAGAGAGACAGAGGGTTGCTGTGGCACGCTCCTTGGTGAATGATCCTGAGCTGATTTTGGCCGACGAGCCTACGGGAAATCTGGATCCGGCGAATGCGGTTCTGATAGGGGACATGCTTTTTTCTTTGTCCGACCGCTATCATAAGACTTTGATTCTTGTGACCCACGACATGAATCTCGCGCAGAAAGGGAGCGTGAGGTTTTTCATAAAGGACGGAGCTTTGACGGAGGAAGAGAGGAGATGACTTTCAAATCCAGCGTTCTGTATGCGGCACGGATTTTTTTCTCAAGGCCGGGTGCGGAAAGGAGCAACGGTAAAAGAAGCCTCATGGGTGCGATGGTCTGCATAGGAATCAGTCTTGTGCCTCTTGTCGCGGTTCTTGTAATCAGCCAGGGAATGATTGACGGGATTACGGGGCGCATGATAGGCCTTTCTTCCCAGGACTTGCAGGTACGGGTGAGCTCTTATTCCGGGGAGGTTGAGACTCTTTCGGGCATGGAGGAGCTGAGCGGAAGGTTCGGAGAGATTCCCGGGGTGGTTGACGTGATTCCGGAGATGCAGGGGATGGCCCTTGCCGCGGGTAACGGAATAAGGACGGGAGCTACTGTGAGGGCCGTGAGGAAAAATATTTTTTCTGACGTGGAGTCTTTTTCGTCTCTTTTCAAGCTTGTGGAGGGAAGCACGTCCCTTGAGAATGAGAGGAGCGCGGTTCTTTGCGAGAAGATTGCCGGGACTCTCGGAGTTCATGCGGGTGACAAGCTGAGCCTTATCTCTATCAGCAAGGTGGGGGAGGTCATGGTTCCGAAGATGAGGGAGTTCACGGTGGAGGGAATTGTCTCGTCGGGATATCAGGAGCTGGACGCGCTTTGGGTTTTCATTCCCCTTCCCACGGGCTATGATTTTCTTTCCGTGAAATCGTCGCAGTTCATTTTCGGGCTGGTCACGGAGGATTCTTTTTCACCTTCGCTTATGAAAATTAAGGCGGCTGTGTCAAGAAATATCCGGGGCATGGATTCGGATCCGACTTTGGAGCACTCAAGGGTCTACACATGGAACGAGCTGAATGCGGCTGAGTATGAGAATTTCGCGTCTACAAAAATACTTCTTCTTTTAATCATGCTTTTGATTGTGCTTGTGGCTTCGGTGAACATAAGCTCGGCTCTGGTCATGGTGGTGATGGAGAGACGGCGTGAGATTGCCATTTTGAAGAGCATGGGAGCTTCGGAGGAAGGGATAAAGATGAGCTTCATTCTCGTGGGATTCGCGTCGGGTGCAGGGGGTACTCTGATTGGGATTCCTCTTGGTCTGCTTGCCGCCGTGAACATAAATCCGCTCATAAGCATCATGGAGAAGGGAGTTAATTTCTTCGCGAAATTTTTCTATCTTGTGGCAAGGGGGGATCTCGGGTCTTTCAGCGAGGTGAGGCTTCTTGATCCGGCATACTACCTGCAGGACATTCCCGTTTCCATTCCATTCCCGCATCTTCTCTTGATTACTGCCGGAACCCTTGTGCTTTCACTTGTGGTCTCAATTATTCCGGCTTCCAAGGCTGGCAGGGAGAAACCTCTTGACACTTTGAGGAAAATGTAGGAGGCGGAGATTTTTTCCGGATGTCTGCGGGGTTTTAGGGGAGACTCCCCTAGGAGAGAGGGTAGCGACCGACGTAGTGGGCGCGCAGGGGGAGACTTCCCCCTCCTGGGTTTGCGTAATGGACGTGAGGATTTGATTTTTTTCGTGGGCGGGAAAGTTTGGCGTGGGTCTATGGATTTTTTCGCGAAATGTGGTATAATGGAAATATATTCTGACATTTTTCCGGGACGTTTCAAGTGTCCGCTCTTTTCGGATTTTGAAAACGGTAAAGATATAGGGGTTTAGGATGGTTTGTGATTTTTGCCATGAGAGAAATGCTGTGATTTTTTTGGAGCAGCTCAGTGCTAACGGACAGAGGCGCAAAATCAATATCTGCATGGAGTGCGCGGTGGAGAGGGGAATCAGTTCGGATCCTAAGAGCATTGAGGCTTCCATCGTGGATTTGTTCAAGGAGCTTGCGGTGGAAAAATCTGCCATAAGGGCGGCTGAGATTAAGGCTTGTCCTGTCTGCGGTACTTCGGGTGCGGAAATCAGGAGGACAGGTAAGGCCGGGTGTCCGGAGTGCTATTCGGTTTTTAAGGCGGATATAAGGAAGTTTTTGGAGAGGCATGGTGTGAGCGGGGCTTATACCGGGTCTTTTCCCGAGAGACTTGGTAACTCACATTCGGTTTTGAGCGACAGGGTTGAGCTGAAGACTAAGCTTGATGAGGCTGTTGCCCAGGAGGATTATGAGAGGGCCGCCATGTACAGGGATTATCTGAAGGCTCTTGACGGAAATTTTTCATCGGGGCCTGATGAGTCGGAGGAATAGGATGGAGACGAGTCGGGAAAACACCGGGGATGCCTGGTACACTTATGACGGTAACGACAGCGACGTGGTTCTTTCCTCTAGGATTGTGGTGGCGCGGAATCTTTCGAGCTTTCCGTTTCCTTCCCAGCTTCAGGAGAACGAGAGCAAGAGGATTCTTTCGGCGGTGTTCGGTGCTTTTTTGGATTTGTCGGGTGAGGATGAGTTTCAGTCCCTGCCTTTGTCGAGCCTTGATCCGCTTGGTACGAAAATCCTTCAGGAACGTGGGATGCTGCCTGAGTCCTTTGACGCGGAGGGAGCCGGAATCGTTCTTCGCATGGACGGAAAAATCTCGTGCACGGTTAATCTCGGGGATCATTTGAAAATTTGCGCCTATGCTCCGGGACTTGATTTTGATTCTGTCATGAGTCTTTCGGGGAATCTGGATTCGGGGCTTCAGAAAAGGATTCAGTTCGCGGCTTCTAGGGATTTCGGGTACCTTACTTCGGATGTCCTTGATGCGGGAAGCGGGATGCACCTTGGTCTGAGGCTCCATCTTCCGTCCCTTTCTGCTTTGGGTCGGATCCGGGAGATTGCGGAGGAATATAATTCGAACGGACTCACTTTTTCGTCCAGCTACGGTTCGGGGGGCTCTGATTTTGTCTCAGGAACTTCATGGGCTTCTAGCTCGCTGGGATGTTATTATGACGTTGCGACAGTGAACTGCATGGAGGGCTCTCAGATTGACCAGCTTACGGCCATTGCTTCCGCGGGTATCAGGCTCAAGGAGATGGAGAGGTCGGCCAGGCAGGAGTGCAGGCAGACAATGCCTTCTACGGTCAGGAATTATTTTTACCGGGCAATCACGCTTTCTCGCTCGTCTCTTTTCATGCCTTTGAGGGAGGCCATTTCCATTGTGAGCGGAATAAAATGGGGGCTTGACATGGAGCTTCTTTCCGGGGCCGATGATCCTTCGCTTCACTCGCTTCTTTACCGCATACAGGACGGTCACATGGAGTATGTGCTCAAAAACGGGGCCTTCAATTTTGAGGACGACGTGGGCAAGGACGATATAAAACGAAATCAGCGTCTGCGGGCATTGATTCTGCAGGATGCCTTCAAATACATTCGGATTAATTGAGTTAGGAGGATTTGAATGTTGGTACTTTCACCTAGGGTTCAGCGTTTGCTGACAGTACTCGCACCCGAAGAGGCATACAGTTTCGGCAGCAAGGTTCTGGACATAGAGCATCTTCTGCTCGCGCTTTTGAAATCAGCCGATGGACTTGGATATATTACTCTCAAGGCAATGAAGATAAATGTTCTGATGCTTCAGACCACCATTGAGCAGAGTCTTCCGCCGAGGAGCCTTGGTCTTGAGCTGACCGAGATTCCGCACTCAAACAGGCTTCGGAACATGCTGGATTCCGCCGCTGTGGAGGCCCGTATTCTGCGATGTGATTATGTGGGGACGGAGCATCTTCTTTTGTCCGCTCTCAGGGAAGAGAATTCCGTGATTCAGAATTTTTTCATCAAGGCACGGATTTCGCTGGATCAGGCGCGTCAGTTTGTGGCGGAGGTGGAGAGGAAGGTTCCCTCATCAGCAAAGCTTGCCTCATCGATGGAGCCGGTTTTTTCGGACAACAGACAGTATGCGGACGGTTCTTTGCCAAGAAGGGGAAAAAATCAGGTGGGAGGAATCCTTCAGCAGTTCTGCCGTGATTTGACCGAGGCCGCGAGGAATGACGAGAGCGATACCGTTGTGGGTCGTGACGTTGAGATTTCGAGGGTGATTCAGACTTTGAGCCGCAGGACGAAGAACAATCCCATTCTTGTGGGTGAGCCCGGTGTGGGAAAGACTGCCGTGGTGGAGGGACTTGCCCAGCATATTGCTTCTGGAAACGTTCCCCAGAGTCTCCTGAAAAAAAGAATCCTGCTTCTTGATTTGGCCGGCATGGTCGCAGGTACGAAATACCGGGGTGAGTTCGAGGAGCGCATGAAGAGGCTGATGAAGGAGGTGAAGGAAAATCCCGACGTCATTCTTTTCATCGACGAGATTCACACTGTCATCGGTGCGGGTGGTCCCGAGGGAACTCTTGAGGCGAGCAACATGCTTAAACCTGCTTTGAGCCGGGGTGAGATTCAGCTCATCGGTGCGACTACCACCAAGGAATTCAGAAACCGGATTGAGCGTGACGCTGCCCTTGCCCGTCGTTTCCAGATGATACGCATTGAGGAGCCAAGCGATTCCGATACCGTGAAGATGCTTCTCGGACTTAAATACCGCTATGAGTCCTTTCATCACGTGGTTTATGACGACAAGGTGATTGAGGCAATCGTCAGGTGCAGCAGGAGATACATCACGGACCGCAATCTTCCGGACAAGGCATTCGATATTTTGGATGAGGCGGGTGCTGCGAAAAAAATCAGCTCCGAGGTGCGTCCTCCCGAGCTTGATGAGATTGAGGGCACGATTGATTCCCTGCTTTCGGAAAAAAGAGCCCTTGTGGAAAAACAGGACTATGAGCGGGCGGCCATGGTTCGAGACAAAGTGCAGGAGCTCAGGCACCGGCTTGATGAGATTAATCTTTCGCTCAAGGACAGGGACGGAAAAAACAGGGCTCATGTGACTGTGGACGACGTGCTTTCCGTAATCAGCTCCATGACAGGAATACCGGCTGAGAGGCTTGACAACGGTGAGTCGGAGAGGCTGCTTGAGATGGAGAGGATTCTTTCTTCCGAGGTGGTAGGACAAAGCGAGGCTGTGAAGGCAATCTGCTCGGCGGTTAAGAGAAGCAGGACAGGGGTTTCTTCTCAGAGGAGACCGGTCGGATCTTTCTTTTTCCTTGGACCCACAGGAGTTGGAAAGACTCAGCTTGCGAAGGCACTTGCAAAGTTTCTTTTCGGTACGGAGGATGCTTTGCTCAGGTTCAATATGAGCGAGTACAGCGAGCGTGCTTCGGCTTCGGGACTTACTGGCTCTTCTCCCGGATATATCGGTTACGAGGACGGCGGAAAACTCACCAAGAAAGTTCTGGAGCATCCTTACTCCGTGGTTCTTTTTGACGAGATTGAGAAGGCCGACCCAAACATTTACAATCTCATGCTTCAGATTCTGGAGGAGGGAGAGCTTACCGACGGACAGGGACACAACGTGAATTTCAGAAACACCGTGGTGATTTTTACCAGCAACGCGGGATCGAACAAAATCACTTCGGACGGAAGGCTGGGATTCTCTACCGCACCCGACGGACTTCTTCCCTACGAGGAGATGAAGGCAAGCGCGATGGAGGAGCTGAAGAGGATTCTTTCACCAGAGCTTTTGAACCGCATTGACGATGTGGTGGTCTTTCATGCGCTGGACCGCGACGTTCTTTCCCAGATTGTGGATTTGCAGATTGCCGACCTTGACTCAAGGCTCATGGAGCAGGGACTTTCCGTTGTGCTGAAACCAAAGGCAAGGCAGTACATGATTGAGAACGGTTACGATCCTTCCATGGGAGCACGTCCGATGCGCCGTCTCATTCAGCATGAGGTGGAGGAGACCATAGCGGATCTTATTCTTTCCGGAAAACGCGGTGATTCGGAGCAGATTGTGATTGACAGCGACGGAGAGAAACTGAAGCTGAGTTTCAAAAAATCAAGGAAGGGTCTCTCAGTTCAGGATTTTGATTCTAAAAAGAGCGAGCCTGTTCTGATTGGTGAAAAGTCATAGTCATCTTCAAGGAGGAAGAAAATGCAGGTCAAGGAATTTTTGCCGTATGATGTCGTGAGAAACGATGGAATCAAGCTTGCGCACAGGATTTATTTCGAGGACGGATTTGTTCCCGACATCATCTATGCGTCTCTCAGGGGAGGTGCGTACATGTCGAACATAATCAGCGAGTACTACAAGGTCGCTCTTAAAAATCACAAGCCGGTACTTTATGCCGCCGTTGTCGCCAGGAGCTACAGTGACGTTAAGCAGCAGTCTGCGGTCCGTGTGGACGGATGGACTTATTCCCCCGAGTATCTGAGACCGGGTGACAAAATCATGCTGGTGGATGACATCTATGATTCGGGAAGGACCCTGAACTATCTTGTCGGAATCCTTTTGGAGAAGGGGGTGCCGAGGGAAAACATAAAGGTGGTCGTGCATGATTACAAAATCTACAAGTACAGGGAGACGCTTCCGGTGGTTCCTGATTATTGGTGCCGCAAATTCGAGATAGAGAATCCCGCGGAGAATCCATGGATAAACTACAACAGCCATGAGCTTGTGGGTCTGAGTGCCGATGAGAGGGAGAAAAATTTCTACGAGCCTTATCCCGAGCTCAGAAAACCCCTTGAGGATGCATTCGGTCAGTAAGGAGGCTCCATGAGATTTTCCAGATTTGCCTGCGTCCTTTTCGCCGCTTTTTTTTCGGTCTTCCAGTCCTTCGCTTTCTCAAGTTCCGACATACTGAGTCCTGCCCCGGGAGAGTGGGGAAACATGCAGCCTCTCGTAATCAGTACGGACGGGGACTGCGATGTCTTTTACTCCCTTTACGGAAACGATCCACTTGAGTCCGGATTCATTTATGAGGCTCCCTTTATCATCAACAGAATCGGAAAGATTGACATACGTGTGTGCGCGGTGGACAAAAGCGGAAAAAGAAGCGACTTCCTGATTTCCTACTCTGTAACTCCGACGGAAGCGGACGTGGATTTCAGGACGAAAAAATTCATAGACGACATCTCACGAAGCCCCATAAGAAAATATGCCACGGGAACTGATTTTGTGATTCCCTCATCCCTTGTTTATTCCTTTGAAAAAAATCCGGCGCGTTTTTATCCCGGGATGACTTTTTCAATCAGTCCTGAATGTGCCCTTGACCGTTATGTTCCATGTACTGTGCGTCTCGGTGATTTGGCATGGCACTTTGTCATTCACCTTTCGCCGTCAAATGATTCGTTCGTTCAGCAGTCAAATCTTCCTTTTTCCATAAGCGGCGACGGAAAGGTTTCTTTTAACGACAAAAAATTCATCTATCAGATTGACGATGAATTCTGGGGGGGAAAAAATTCCTCTCTGAGTCTTGACAGAAAAAATCCGCATACAATCCGCTGGCAGTCGGTGGAGTATAAGGAAGGAAATCCTGTTTACTCATATTCGCTTCCTCCTCTTGTCGGGATAAAATCATCCGTGAACTCAGACGGCTCGGTGGATCTTTTTCCCGCCTCACGATATTTTTCCGGAAAAGAGTATTCGCTTGGAAAATCATCCGTTTCCCGCGCATCCTCATCGCTTTGTTCAGCTCCATCGGGCAGCCTTCATCTTGAGACCTTGCCGGGGGACAGACTTTCCACTGTGCTTCCGGTCGGTGTTTATTGCGACGGATTTTACATAGGGGACGTGACGAGCGACGTGATTCTAGATCCTCTTCCACCTTTGGCAGCCGGGGATTTCTCTTTGGACGACGTGATTTTTTCGAGGGAAAAGGCGCACATAAAAATCTCTTCCGGGGAGGGGACGACTCTTTATTTTGCTTTGAGCGAGCCATTTGTTTTTCCCGACGGATTTTTTTCATCCGGCTCATTTTCTCTTCCTGATGTGGACGCCGGACCTTTCAAGCCATATACGGGTGAGTTCGACCTTGAGGCTGTGGACGGACTTGCGACGTATTACAAGGTGGTCTCTTACGCGCTGGACAAATCCGGGAAAAGGAGCGGACTTTCATTTTACCGTGTGATAATCGACGAGAACGGGTTTTATGCCGGAAAGAATTTCGCTGGAAAGGATTTCGCCGGAAAGCATTTCGCTGATCAGGAGAGGGAGCTTTCGGATTTTTCTGATATTGTCTCGCTTGTTAATGGAAGAAAATTTACGCGTGTCTATCTCTGCGACGGATTCAGGATGGGGGAGGGGGTATATGAAATCAGTTCCGACTGCACCATCGTGGGTAAGGGGGATGTCATTGAGCTTTCGGGAGACAGTCAGATTAAAATCGTTTCGAATGCGGACGTGAGTTTCGAGAACTGTATTTTCAAAAAGACGGCTGATTCGGGCTCCATTTTTTCGGTTGAGGACTCTTCTTTGACTCTCTCGTCCTCTGAATTAATCGGAATCTTTGAGGGGGAGGCATCCCTTGTCTCTGCATCCGGCTCCGACTTGAATCTGAAGGACACGGGGCTTACGGTTCAGTCAGACAAAATTGCGAGTGTCCTTTATGCAAATGGTTCCACTGTGAAGGCGGAGGACTGCCGTTTTACTTCAAGCGCTCCGAACGTCGTGAACATGACCATGGATTCCTCATCGCTTGATGTCAGGGGAAATTCATTTACTGTGATCGGAAGGATGGGGCGGAACATCGAGCTTTTGGGAAGCAGAGTCTCCATGGAAAAAAATCGCTTCGTGACTAAACTTACGGGGTCTTCATCATCTCCTGTGTGGAAGGACATGACTTCCCTTGTTGAGCGTGACGTTGAGAACACGGAGGAGCTTTACTGATGGCGGACGACGGATTTATTCTTTGCGCGGGACTTGACGAGGCCGGAAGGGGACCTCTTGCTGGACCGGTTTCTGCAGGATGTGTGATTTTGCCTCCTGATTTTCCTCTTGAGATTTTAAACGACAGCAAAAAACTTTCGGAAAAAAAACGTGAGGCTGCGGAAAAACTCATAAGGGAACTGGCGTGTTTCGGACTAGCTTTTGTCGAGCATGATGAGATTGACAGAATCAACATTTTGAACGCGAGCATGAAGGCCATGTCTCTTGCCTTTGACGACATGATGAAAAAACTTCCCGCGTGGTGTGAAAATCACTCGCTTCCTTTTGACGCTAAAAAAATCGAGGCGATTGCGGACGGAAATAAATGTCCCGAACTTCCTTGTCCTGTCAGGGCCGAGGTGAAAGGCGACTCTAAATTTCCCTGCATAATGGCGGCGAGCATAATTGCAAAAACAGCAAGGGACAGAATCATGCTGGACTACGACAAGCTTTATCCGGAGTATGGATATGCCGGTCACAAGGGATACCCCACTGCCGCCCACAGAAAAATCTGCCATGAGATTGGACCTTCGCCCATACAGAGACTGAGTTTTAGATATTAGTTAGGAATTAGGAAAGAGGAGTCAGTTCTCAGTTCTCAGTTCTCAGTTCTCAACTCTCAACTCTCAACTCTCAACTCTCCCCCAGAAGCAGTCTCCCCTTCATTATTTTCAACTTGGGATTTTTGTCCTCCATACGGTAGATTGTCTCCTCCACCTTTGCCTTTTTCGCGTCTCCGAAATCAAAAAGCTCCTGCTGTACCGGGGACGACTTGTCCTCAACGTTGTCGCATGAGACACCTAGCAGACGCACACCTTTTCCCTCCTCCCATTTTTTTGTGAAAAGCTCCTGGCATCTTTGGAACATGTCATCGGCATTCATTATGGGACGGCTTCCTGTGGACTGTATGCTGACCGTGGTAAAATCATCATAGCGTATTTTAAGCGCGACGGTTTTTGACCTCACGTTTTCCTTGTGCATCCTGTAGAGAACGTCATGGATGAGAGACATTATTTCCGTGTCGATTGTGTATCTCTCGGTCAGATCGTACTCGAAAGTTTTTTCCGAGCTGATTGAATGGTTCTTTGGCTCACCTCCGAAAGTCATGGAGTTGTTTCCGCGGACCGCATCGTAAAGAAATTTTCCCATGCTGTTTCCGAACATGGCAATCAAAAGCTTTTCCGATTTTTCATAAATATCCCTTGTGCTTCTGAATCCAGCGGCCATCAGTCGTTCCTGCGTCTTTTCTCCCACGCCCCAGATTTTTTTCATCGGAAGCGAAAGCATGAAGGATTCCTCATCCCCGGCCCTGACAATCGTAAGTCCGTCCGGTTTTTGATAGCCCGATGCGATTTTTGCGATGTACATTGTGGAGGCCATTCCCACGCTCACGGAAAGACCTGTTTTTTCCTTCACCTCCGCCTTGATTTTTTTCGCAACGTTCTCGGGCTTACCGAAGAGTCTTTCAGTTCCTGTCAGATCGATAAAGGCCTCATCCACGGAAATCTGAATGACGGATGGTGAGTACTGATGGAAGATGGACATGACCTCATGGGATTTTTCCCCGTATCTCTCGTAGCGTCCCCTCACGTAGATTGCATGTGGACAAAGTTTTACTGCTGTCGCAAGAGGCATGGCTGAATGAACTCCGAACTTTCTTGCCTCATAAGATGCTGTTGAGACCACGGCGCGTCTGTCCCCAGGAAGTCCTCCCACGATGACCGGTTTTCCCCTGTACTCGGGATGGTCGAGCTGCTCCACCGAAGCAAAAAATGCGTCCAAATCAACATGAAGGAATACTTTCTGAATCGATTTCTGAATCGCTTTCTGAATCGCTTTCGGAATATTGTCAGGGGCTTTTTTTTCTGCGTCCTCGTCCATCATTTTGTCTCCCTGTCAATGGTGTCTATAATCAGCGTGTATTTGAAGATTTTCCATCCTTCCTCCCGTCCTCCCTGAATGTACGCGTCAACCGTGATTGTGGTGTCAATCTTCGCGTCGGATGAATAGACCAGGTTCAGAGGTCCTGTAGGAAAGTCGGGGATTATGAAGTGAGCCCTTTCACCTGTCTCAAGAATATAGCCGTAGTTGCTTTCAAGAAGAGGTACCCCGGAATCAGCCTCTACCGTAATGTCGTACCTCATCACATTTTTTTCGGGCACTATCCTGAGTTCCCTGAGCGTGAGGTCCTGCATCTCCGTTTCACTCAGATATCCCTTGATTACGTCGGGACTGTTCATTTCTTCCACGGTGATGTTGAAGGGAATGCGTCTGAGCCTGGTGGAGTCGCTTACAAGATAATAGGTCACGGCATAGAGCACCGTAAGAATGGCAGAGAGAACCATCGCAGAACAGAGCGCGTAGATGACGTACTGCCTCTTGAGTCTTTTTTTCTCCGCCGCAAAGAGATCGAGGGAAATCAGGACCCTCTGGATTTGGATTATGACGGGGAAGAGAAGAAGCGCGAAAAGCAGGTTTCCTTTCCACGTGAAGTCAAGGAATGTCGTGAGCTGCGGAAAAAGAGTGTTGTGCATGATGTCGGTCATCACAATCATAAACGGAACAGTCGGGACAAAAGTCATTAAAATCATGGTGGGGGTGCGGGACATTTTTTCGGTCAGCCTGAAAATCAGGAATTCGATTATGAAAAGGGGCAGGAGCGAGATGTCAATGTAAGAAAAGATGAAGATGTTCAACGCCGCGACGAAAATCATGTGATAGCCCGATGCCTTGATGGAGACCTTGAAGTTCAGGCTGATCTGCACTATGAAGAGGATGAAGAGAAGAAGCAGTGTGGCGAAAACTTTCAGTCCGATAAAAAGGAGAATTCTGTTTGCCTTTACCGGCTCGAAGATTTTCTGCGACAAGCTGAGGCTCAGGAATGTGATGGCAAGAATTAGCGGGAAAAAATACCAGGTGCGTGTTATGTCGCGTCTCATGGCCCTTCTTCCAGGTGAGTCCGGGATTGTGGATGGAATCATCATCAAAAGGACCAAAAGGGCTGTGAGGAGAAAGAGAACAATGTAGAAAGCCTCTCCAATCCAGTAGCGGGAGCTGAAAATGTCCAGAAACTGATAGTGCCGGTCCCAGTTTTCCATGTGGAGCTTGCTGAGCTCGGACGCCACGTCGGTAAGCAGTGTGAAATCCTCCTCCGTGTTTTCCAGAATCAGGCCGGCGCTCGGAATGTCCTCTGCCAGAAAAAGGGATGTCCTGAGGTCACTTGAGGCAAGACCGAGTTTGTAGAGCAGCTTGAACTGTTTCGGAAGATTTGCGGACCATCCTTTCTTTTCCATGCACTCGTAGATTGTCCTTACAAGATAAAGGGGCGAGACATCACGGTTTCCACCCGCAATCAAAGCCCTCTGTCTGTTTCCGCGACGCTCCGTTACTACGATTGAACATGCCGTGTCCACGTAGCCGATGGACTTGAGGTAGGAGACCGTACCCGTCGGATGCAGGTTGGAATTTTCTTCCAGGCCGGGAATCCTTGGGAAATCGTCGTTGGCGGTGAGAAGTATGACGCTTGTGTAGGGCAGGGAGAGCATTTTCAGGGAATCGATGAAGGAGGTCAGGTTTTCTAGGTTTTTGTAGGCGAATTCCTGGGTGAACGAGAAAATAACGGTGTTAATGGAAGAATCATACCATTTTTTTGTGTCGGATTCGTCATTTCCTGCCGATATAGTTATGGTGAGGTTCTGCGGAAAACTTGTGGAATCGGATGGAATTAAATCCTGTTTTTCCACGGAGAATCCGTTTTCAGTCAGTGTTCCGTAAATGCCTTCACAAAGCTGTGTGCCATGAAGCTGGACTGATTCGGATTGCGCGGATACTTTACTGGCACCGAACAAGATGGTGAGGGAGAATATTGAAATCAGTCTTTTCAATGTGGTGGTTTTCATATATAATATATTAGAATATTGGACTTGACATTGCAAGAGGTTGTGGTGTAATATCCATGAGGAGATATTTAAAATATTATGTGCGCGGCAGGAAAAAAATTTTATCTTGATCTTCCATTGAAAGTTGTTCTCACAGAAGAGGGTGCTTCCCACTTCATCAGCCACAAGAAAAAGCTCTTGCGCTTCCGACTGGCAGACAATCAGGAAGAGTATGGAATCAGCATGGACCACTTTTCTCCGATGTCCCTTCAGAACATGATTCTTGTGGACTATGTTTCCAAGCTTGAAATCTCCATGTCAGAGTTCGTTTCAAGACGACAGGAAATCATGGATTTGTCCAAGGTGATTGTCTACTCAATCCTCTACAAGCAGTTCGACCGCGAGATTTTTGCCGCCTTGATTCAGTGTGATTGTGTGAGACGTTACAACCGCGCGAATCCGGGACACCTGATTGACGAAAGGACGAAGATTCCGGAAAAACAGCTCAGGACAACCCTTGACATGAAGGACAATGTGATTCAGGCCGCGAGACAGACAATCCTTGAGCCCGTGTGGAAATCAATCATGTCGAACAAGGACTATACGCCCGAAGAGAAGAATATCTACCTTTTGATGACTGAGAAATTCCTGAACCGACTGAGCCTTATGAACTGGTACATAATCACCAAATTTTTTAAGGCGGACGGTTTCGCACAGATTCTCAGCGTGATAAGACAGCATCTCGCAAGCTATATGGACAAGTCAAAGGTCGCCGAGTACATTTCCGTGATGGTTATGGAGCTTGCCTTGAACAGCGAGAACACCAATATGCGAAAAGAGGCGAAATCACTCTATCAGGGCTTTGACAACGCCGACACGCTCATTTACGATCCTGAAATCCGGAGCAAAATCATTCAGGAGCTGGTGAGAAAGCACGAGGTCGTTTTCCTTCAGTGGAAGATTGGAGGAGGCTCCACGTCAATCGGAAAGCAGGGAAGCCTGAACATCACGCTTTACAACAAGGACGATGAGTTCCAGGAAGTGAAGGAGAACATCGAGAACAAGATGTCCGCCAACCTGAACAAAAAATCCCTGATTGACTTTTACCGACAGATGCCGGACGGTCAGGAGGGAACCGATTTGGGACTCTACTATCTTTCTTATCTGGATGATGCCTGCAAGAAAGTGAACGTTAAATTCGAGTCTCTCGTGAATCAGTTCACATCAAGCGACCTTACGGTTATCAGCCTGAAATTCAATTTCTAGGAGACGAATGTCTGGTAGGCTAACGTTTAGAAAACGCATGGAAAAGGATAAATCTTTCAGGACTTTATTTTTCTCATCTGCTGTCCGTTTTTCTGCGGGGGCGTTTTGTCTTTTTGTCCTTTTTCTGATTCCGTTTTTTTTATTTTCCTGCTCGTCTCCCGACACAAAAATTCTTAACATCTCGTCAACGGTCATCTTTGAATTTGACGATGCGGAGAAAACCCCCGGATGCCGTCTTTCGGTTTTTACGGAGACTTCGGGAGATGAGCGTCGTGTCTCTGAGATTCGGGCTGAACATGAGGCTTCGTCCCTTGTGTGGAAGTGCCGTTTTCCCAGAAAATTTACCGCGCAAAAAAAATCTGTCTGGGCGGGATATACGAATTTTGTTCCTGCCACCGGAAGTCTTTTGCCCCAGGGACGTTACAAGCTCGTTTATGTGGACGCTTCGGGCGAGGAGACTGAGGGAAATTTTTCGGTCGCCTATCCTGAGAAGATTGCGGAATCACACGTTGCGGACTTTCCTGGAATTTTGAGGGGTGCCGAGGAAATCTACGCGGTTTATGATGTGGACGGAAACCTGATGTATTTTGCCGAGAAAAAAGAAAATTGGAAATCATCCTCAGATATTAAGAATGACTATGGACTAGCAGACAAATTTCGTGTATGCTATAGAATAAACAAAGGGACCGTAATCTGCATGATGCCGGAAGAAAAATTGCCTTGACAGAGGTTAACCGGACGGTTCCAAAAGGATTTGACGTGGACGACAATAATAGTATTGATGTATCTGATGCCAGTTCGGGCGATGTTGATTCGGCTGAGTCTGGCTCTTCTGACAGTTTTTTAGTTGACGATGGTTCCGGCGGGCAGGATTCGGAGGACCCCGGGAGCATTTCTGAAAGTTACCGGCGTGAGATAAGGACTTTCGTAATCCGCGCGGGACGTATGACCGACAGCGAAAAAAGGAATTATTCCGAGCTGAACCAGGTGTGGTGCATTCCGTTTGAGCACAGGACCTTGAACCTGACGGATGTTTTCGGAAACACGAATCCGGTCACGATTGAAATCGGCTTCGGAATGGGACATGCCACGGCTCAGATTGCGCATGAGAACCCGGATATGAACTATCTGGGACTTGAGGTGCATAAGCCCGGCGTGGGTCGCTTGCTCGGTGAAATCAAGGCAAAATCAATTTCAAATCTCTATATAATAGAACATGACGCGCTTGAGGTGCTTGAGGTCATGGTTCCGGACTCTTCCGTGGAGGCTTTCCATGTGTTTTTCCCGGATCCCTGGCCAAAGAAAAAGCATCACAAAAGAAGGCTCATGCGTCGGCCCAGGACGGATCTTCTTGCGCAGAAACTTACTCCCGGCGGATTCATCTACTTTGCGACGGACATCCAGGATTATGCGGAGGAGGCCTTGGAAGAGCTTAGTGCGACCGAGGGACTTGTGAACCGCTATGAGAAATTTGCACCGCATCAGGAGTGGAGACCGAGGACGAAATTCGAGCAGAAGGGACTTGACGCAGGACGCGAAATCTTCGAGTTGATTTTTGAGAAGAAGGGAGAGTAGGAAGTTGTGAGTTGATAATTTCCTGCCTGATTATTGGGAACCTCGAAAAACTTCAGCTTTTCGAGATGCCCTATTGTGTTTTCAAGGGGGACTTGAAAGGCCGATGTCTTTTGAGTTTCCCAATATAGATTTACAGCAGAGTAAGGAAAGAAAAATGTCACAAAACAACATAAAGTCACTGGAAAACGACCTCTGGGAAAGTGCAGATTCTTTACGTGAAGGTTCAAAACTCAGTTCGCAGGAGTACTGTATGCCTGTTCTCGGACTCATTTACCTTCGTTATGCTTTTACCCGTTTTAAATATGTTGAAGCAGAAATTCTCAAAGACCGTCCAAGCCGTAACGGAGTAAAGCTTCCTGTTGAATCAAGTGATTTTAAATCTAAAAGTGCAATCTTCCTTCCAGAAAACGCCCGCTATGATTATCTCTTAAATCTTCCAAAAGACAAAAATCTTGGTGAAGCTGTAGATAAGGCAATGGAAGCAATCGAAAAAGAATGCCCGGACCTTTCTGGTATTCTGCCGAAAAACTATCAGACAATTTTCAAAAATGATTTACTCAAAGACCTTCTCCGCCTTTTCAACAATGATGCCCTCAACGAAATTAAAGATGATGTAATCGGCCGCATTTATGAATATTTCTTAAACAAGTTTGCAAAGAATATCGCAAGTGATGACGGTGTTTTCTTTACACCAAAATCTCTTGTAAGAATGATTGTAAATATCATTCAACCGACACACGGAAAGATTCTTGATCCTGCCTGTGGTTCTGGTGGTATGTTCGTAAGCTCAGGCGACTTTGTAAATGCAAATGGAATCAACGCCAGTGATAAACTCACTTTCTTTGGACAGGAAAAAGTTGAGTTCAATGCAAAGCTTTGTAAAATGAATATGGCAGTTCACGGCCTTAATGCAAAAATCATCAGCGGAGACGAAGCAAATTCCTTCTATAATGATTATCATAAACTTGAAGGTAAATGTGATTTTGTAATGGCTAATCCGCC
>DFKI01000159.1 GCA_002373325.1 Treponema sp. UBA3649 | reverse complement strand
CAGTTCTTGTATTTCTTGCCGCTTCCACACGGGCACGGATCGTTTCGTCCTACCTTTGGAACTGTCCTTACCACGGTCACGCTCTGACCCTGACGTCCGCTCTTCATGCCGGAGTTCTGGGCTCCCTGCTGCGCCTGTCTTGCGTTGAAAGCCTGCTGTGCCTGCTGCTGCGGACTGATTGCCGACTTTGCCTCCTCATGCTGCGTGTTCATCCTGAGTGTCTGCTGAGGTCTGTGCACTTCCTGTCCCGGCTGCTGGAGCTGAATCTTCACTTTGAAAATCCTGCTCTCCACGGTCTTCCTGATTGACTCAAGCATCACGTCGAACTGGTCGAATCCGTCGTTCTTGTACTCGGTGAGCGGGTTCTTGCTTCCGTAAGAGCGAAGGTGCACGGCTTCACGGAGTCCGTCAAGGTACTCAAGCTGGTCGAGCCACTTTTTGTCAATCATCTGGATGTACTGATAGCGGATGAACATGTTGAAGTTGGGCTTTCCCACGAGCATCTCTTTTTGCGTGATGTCGTTCTGCAGGATTGCGATGAGAGCCTCGGGATTCAGCTGGTCGTAGGAGAGTGTAACGCCGAATGTGTCGCGGATCTGGTCAACGAGTGCGCTCTGGGATCCTCCCTTCTTGTGGTTGGCCTTGAAATCAGCGAAAATCTCCTCCACGCTGGACTTTGCGTTCTCCATTACGCGGGTGCTCAAATCCTCGTCCTCAAGAATCTCGTCCCTCTGCTGGTAGATGAAATTCCTCTGCTGGTTCAGAACGTCGTCGTAGTCGAGCAGGTTCTTACGAATCTCGAAGTTGCGCTCCTCAACCTTTTTCTGTGCCTTTTCAATGGAACGGTTCAGCATGGAGTGCTCAATCGGCTCACCGGGCTTCATACCGATGGAGGCCATGATTCTCTTCATCCTTTCCCCGCCGAAAAGCCTCATCAAATCGTCGTCCATGGAAATGTAGAACTTACTGCGTCCCGGATCTCCCTGTCGTCCAGAGCGTCCGCGAAGCTGATTGTCAATGCGTCGGCTCTCATGTCTTTCGGAACCGATTACGTAAAGTCCACCAAGCTCCTTGACTTCCTCATAGTCCTTTTTCCACTGTTCCTTTTCTATTTTAAGGGCTGCGTCGTACTGCTCCTGGGTTGCCTCTGTTCCGGCTCTTTTCCTTGCCCTCATCTCTGGACTTCCACCCAGCTTGATGTCCGTACCGCGTCCCGCCATGTTGGTTGCGACCGTAACGGCTCCCTTTGCTCCAGCCTCAGCGATGATGATTGCCTCACGAGCGTGGTTCTTCGCGTTCAAAACCTCGTGGCGGATTCCATGCCTTGTAAGGAGTGCGGAAAGATGCTCTGATTTTTCAACCGAAACCGTACCGATCAAAACCGGCTGTCCCTTTTTGTGGCACTCGTCAACTTCCTTTACGATGGCAGCCCACTTGTCCTCTTCGTTCAGATAAACCTCATCGTTCTCATCCTTTCGTGCGACGGGCTTGTTGGTGGGGATTGCGACCACATCCAGCTTGTAAATCTTGCTGAACTCCACGGCCTCTGTCGCTGCGGTACCGGTCATTCCCGAAAGCTTGTCGTACATGCGGAAGAAGTTCTGGAAGGTGATTGTGGCAAGCGTCCTGTTTCTCTGTGCGATTCTCAGGTGCTCCTTCGCCTCAATGGCCTGATGCAGACCGTCACCGTAGCGTCGTCCCTCAAGGATGCGTCCCGTGAACTCATCGACAATCTGAACCTGTCCGTCTTTAACCACGTAATCAACATCGTTGTGGTAGAGAACGTGAGCACGGATTGCCTGCGTGAAGTAGTGGACGAACTCAAAGTTCTGCTCGTCAAAAACCGTGCTGTCGTCGGTGATGAGCTTGTGCTGATGGAGGATGTCGTTGATTTTGTTCATACCCTTGTTGGTGAAGGAAATCCTCTTGCTCTTTTCGTCCACCTTGTAGTCGCCCTTGAGCGCTTCCCTCTCTTCCGGGGTCAAATCAACTTCCTCAGGATAGTCGTTGGTCTTGGGGTCCTTTTCCATCTCCGTGAACTGACCCACGTACTTGTCCACCTCATGATACTTGTATGTGTCGTCCTCACCCTGACCTGAGATAATCAGAGGAGTACGGGCCTCGTCAATCAAAATGGAGTCAATCTCGTCGACGATACAGAAATTGAAGCCTCTCTGTACCTTGCGCTTGATGTCCACCTGCATGTTGTCGCGGAGGTAGTCGAATCCAAGCTCGTTGTTTGTTCCGTATGTGATGTCGCACTCATAAGCCGCACGACGGGCATCATTGTCCATGTTCGCCAGGATGCATCCCACGGTCTGACCAAGGAATTTATACACACGTCCCATCCACTGGCTGTCACGCTCGGCAAGATAGTCGTTTACGGTGACGATGTGCACACCCTTTCCGCTCAGCGAGTTAAGATAGGCTGCCGCGACGCACATAAGGGTCTTTCCTTCACCGGTCTTCATTTCCGTAATGCGTCCCGTATGAAGAACAAGCGATCCCATGAGCTGTACCGGATAAGCCCTCTCACCAAGCACCCTGTTGGCGGCTTCCCTGGCAAGCGCGAATGCTTCGGGCAGAATGTCGTCCAGGGTCTCTCCCTTTGCCAGACGGTCCTTCAAAATCTGTGTCTGTGCCGGGAATTCCTCATCCTTAAATGACTGGGCCCAGCTTTCCTTTGCTTCCACCTGGGCAATAATCGGCTTGAGTGCCTTTACGTCACGGTCGTTCTGTGAACCGAAAAAAAAGGTTAAAACTTTATCAAACATAGCAAATCGAGAAATCCGCCGCAGTTTATGGAAAACGACAGATTCTCCTCCTTCAAAAAATAGTACCGAAATCGGTTTCTATCTAATATATACAATTTTTGAGACATTGACAATATAATCTTTATTCTTTATTCTATTAATATGGTCAATATTATGAAAAAAATCTGTGAATTTTCGGCTTTTGCGGCCCTGATTTTATTTGTCGCGCTCTTTTCATCATGCGGCAGGCAGAGAAACAATCTTTCCCTGGAGGAAGTGGAGGTCTTTTCCCTTGAGTACGGAAATTTCGAGGACGAGCTCAACATCTTCGACTACATTCAGATTGGAAACATAGACACGAGCCTTGCCATGAGAAACGGTTTTTTCTACATTGCGAACGGAGAGTCCCAGAAACTCATGGAGATGAACTCCTACGGCGACCTTCTGACTCTTTTCTACAACGAAGACACGAATCCCAGGCCATCATTCGCTACCGAGGACGGTGAGACCCTGAACGCCACGAGAAAAGCGGTGTCATACCCATTCAACCGGGTGAACAACGTTACCGTGGACGGAAGAAAATTCATATATGCGGTTGACAGGCTTCCGATTGAGAGACAGGAATACGACGAGGATTTGCAGGAGCATCTTGAGAATATCGTCGTGCGCTTTGACGGAAACGGAAATTTCGTGGACTATCTTGGGCAGCAGGGACCTGGTGGAACGCCTTTTCCCTTCGTCAGGAACATCTACGTGACGAATGACAACGAGCTTGTGGTAGTCTGCGTGACATCCGCCGGACCCATGGTCTACTGGTTCTCCGAAGCAGGTCAGATGCTCTTCACCATCCCGATTGAAAAGAAAAACGTGCCGGCTCCCTATGACGAGGGACAGGAATACTATCTTGAGGTGGAGAACGTCGCTCCGGATTACAACAGCAGGATTCTTTACGTGAAGGTTGACTACTCAGTTCCCTATGTTGATGAGGCAAGCCGCATGCAGTCCGGAATCAGCTATGACAGAACCCTTGTCTACGCCCTGAACGTGGAAACGGGAACCTACGCTCAGCCCCTTGGAATACATCCCTACACCGAGGTCTCCGTGGACGAATTCTCCAACCAGGAGTACAAGATTCCCTATGATTTCCTTGGCGTGAGTGACAGCGGATGGCTTTTTTTCATCATAAGCAACGACTCCGGATTCGGTCTTCAGATAGTGCAGGGAAACGGACAGAGGATTTTGAACCGCCAGCTTGAGATGGACAGGCAGAAGACCCTCTACTACACGTTCAGCCTGAGCAATTCCGGCATACTCTCGGTGCTTTCCGTGCGCTCGGACAAGGCATACGTGAACTGGTGGAGAACGGACACTCTGATTCAGTCCATCACGAACAATTAGGAAAACACTGAATAATTCGATGCGGATTGATGCTTCCCTTAATCATCATTCCCTTAGAAGGCTTTTACGGATTTATATGAGGACAGTTCGAAAGCTGAAATTTTTAGAGGTTTCCGTGATTTATTTTTCCCGGCCTGCCGATTATGAAGGCATGGGGAGAAATTTGCCATGATAAAAAAATGCTTGCAAATTCTTCCGACTAGTGATATAATGAAAAGTGGAAACATTCAGGGCAACGTCTTGCCTTGAGGCTTTTAAAAAAGGGATTGTTTATTATGAGGAAAAAGTTGTCTATTATGAGGGAGGAGTACCGCCCGTATCGCGAGGCAGTGCTCAACTGCATGGATTTCTATTTCATGCTCAAGGAAAAGGACGTGAATCCGCCTTCATTTCAGCTGACCAAGGATTTGGCTACAAATTACTTCTATTATAGGGGACTTTCCGAAGACGAGAAGCTCTTTTTGATGAAGCACCCGGACACAAGGCTTTTCCTGAATTTCTCTAAGTATTTTTCCGAGTGCTTTTATGATTCATTAAGCGAGAGCCACAGAAAATCCCTCTGATTTTATTTTTCCGTCGTACTAGATTTTTATTGCGTTTTGATGTAGAATTCAGGCATGAAAAGAGATAGAAATTCAAAGAGACGCAGCTCCGGTGGAAACAACAGGCGGCGCGAGGAAAATAACGGCAGGTCCAGGAAACCTCAGTTCAGGAGCCGTTCCGCGGTTACTCAGGCCCAGATGATTGAGGAGGACGAGGCAATCCGTGTGTTCAAGGCTCAGAATCAGCCTGTATGTCCCAGATGCGGCAAAATCATCACTGATTTGTCTGCGGCGCTAATGGACCAGGGCGGAAACGTGCCCATACACTTTGAGTGCGCGATGGAGATTGTTTCTGAAAACGAGACCCTTGGTGAGGGCGACAAGATTGCCTACATCGGACAGGGACGCTTCGGTGTGCTCAATTATCCCAACATAAGGGATGTGCGTCATTTCACAATCAAGAAAATCATCGAGTGGGAGAACCGTGACGAGAGAGCCCCCTGGAGAAACGAGATGTCCGAGCTTTTTTCTCAGGTCAGGTAGACATTGAGCCGTGGCTTTTAGCTTGATTTAAGGAACCGGGGATGGCAAGCAACAGCAAGCGGTGATAGACAGCGTATCCAAAGGTTTTCCCCTGAATACGATGTATTGGGTTGTTCGCGACAATGGGCATTATGAAGTTTTGGACGGCCAGCAGAGGACTCTTTCCATTTGCCATTATGTAAGCAATGCTTTTTCCCACAATATGCGTTTTTTCTCAAATCTTCAGCCAGACGAAAAAGAGCGGATTCTGAATTATGAATTGCAGATATATTTTTGCGAGGGAACTGAAAGCGAAAAATGGAAGGCGATCATATAGTCCCGTGGTCAAAGGGAGGCAAGACCGTCTACGAAAATCTCCAGATGCTCTGCAGAAGGTGCAACAACACAAAGCGCGATAAGTAAGCGAAAAAAAATCGTTGAAAAAAAAACTCAATGGTGATATAATCGACTAAAATAAACTGTTTGGAATTTGTTTTTTCTAACGGAGGAATATTGTGAAGATTAAACTTTTAGCGGCATTGGCCGGAGGATTCTTAATCGCGGGAGCAGCGTTTGCCCAAAGTTTGGATATTGTTGCTTCCATAAAAGATGATATGGTGGCCGTCGAGGGTTCCACGTTCAGCATGGGAAGCTTTGGGAATGAGACCAACGAGACTCCTGTGCATGAGGTTTCCGTCAATGATTTTTACATGTTGAGCACGGAGGTCACTCAGTCGCAGTACAAGGCGATTATGGGTGTGAACTATTCCCGTTTCAGGGGTCAGGATCGCCCGGTGGAGGAAGTGAGCTGGTACGACGCGGTTGTTTTCTGCAACAAGCTCAGCATTCTCGCAGGATACGAGCCGGTCTACAGCCTTGAGGGAAGCACCAATCCTGATGAATGGGGTGACATTCCGAGAATTGACGCCTCAGATGCTGACAAGGCCAGGTGGAATTCCATCGAATGGGATGACGAGGCCGACGGATTCAGACTTCCGACAGAAGCGGAATGGGAATTTGCCGCCAAGGGTGGAGTTGAGGCTGAGGAAGAGACATTGTACAGCGGAAGCGACGTGATTACCGACGTTGCGTGGAATGCCGACACACCCGACGGTGAGACACACAATGTGGCGGGCAAGGAACCGAATGCTCTCGGACTTTACGACATGACGGGAAACGTCTGGGAATGGGTCTGGGACTGGTACGGAAACTACCATACAGTTGACAACGTAAATCCGAAGGGTGCCTCTGCCGATGTAACGGGACGCAAGATGAGAAGGGGCGGATCAATCAAGAGCGACGCTGTGTTCTGCCGCAATGCCAACCGTGCAAGTTCTGTCCCTGAGCTTCGTGGAGTGGATCTTGGATTCCGAATCGTGCGCAGTGCCTTCGACGGATTTGCAGCTGAGGACGAGGAGGACGCATCCCTTTCAGAATCAGATTTTGAGGAAGATGACGAGACCCCGGATTTTGAGGCGGATATAGAGTCAGAATCTGAGGAGAGCGAGGAGTCAGATGTGGAGCCGGAGGAAGACGACGAGGACACACCCCTTATCTCCATAGACCTTGATGAGGATGACGGCGTTGTTGTAAATGTGGACGAGGACGGCGTTCTCGATTCCATCGGAATTGAAAAATAATGATTCTGCTTCCTGCATTTTTCGGAAGAATTGTGCGGGAAGTTCTTTCCGGGGCGGCTGATTTAATCGGAGGGCTTCATGCCTTGTTTGCTTTGCGGCAGGGCATTATCCCCGGAAAATATTGAAACAAAGTGTCAGCATTCACCATTATTGTTCCAGGTACGGAAGCCTTGCAGCGTATCTGCGGAACCAACGACATCAATTTGAAACTCATAGAATCATTTCTCGGCGTGAGTGTTTTTGCCCGTGGAAATGAGCTTTCCCTGGACAGTGACGATGCTCAGACCGGGGAAAGGTTCAATTTTATAATAGAGCGTTTTCTTGACGAAATTCAGGATGGCAGCGCGGATGTCACTGACGAGGATTTGCTTCGCTCCATTTTACAGTCAGGCGGCATGAAAAGATTTTCATCTGCTGAGGAACGTGCTCTTTTTGACAGCTGTTCCATAAGTGTTCCCGGGGGAATCAGGAAAGTCTATCCGAGGAGCAGGGGACAGGCAGAGCTTGTGAAAATGATGAGGGCGAGCGACCTTGTTTTTGCGGAGGGACCTGCGGGGTGCGGGAAAACCTTCCTTGCCGTATCTGAGGCACTCAGGCTTGTGCTGAACCATGAGAAAAGCACCCTTATTCTTACAAGGCCGGTGGTCGAGGCTGGAGAAAGTCTTGGCTATCTGCCCGGAGCTCTTGAAGAAAAAATCAATCCATATATAAGACCCCTGTTTGACGCGATGAATGCAGTGCTTCCGAGGGATGCGGTCAGAAGATTGACTGAATCATCCGTAGTGGAAGTGGCTCCTCTCGCGTACATGAGGGGACGGACGCTCAGCGACAGCGTGATAATTCTGGACGAGGCTCAGAATACCACAAGGGAACAGATGAAGATGTTCCTGACACGCATGGGCGAAGGGTCAAAGGTCTTCGTGACCGGCGATTTAACTCAGATTGACCTTCCCAAAAAAACTCCGTCGGGACTAGCTCACGCACTTGATTTGCTCAAGGATGTGGAGGGGATATCCGTAAAAAAACTTGCCGCCCAGGATGTGGTGAGATGCGGACTGGTCAAGAGGATTATACAGGCATACGAAAATGAGTCATAATGAAAGTGAAAAAGACAGGACGTTGTGGCGGATTCGAAAGGAGGCCGTCGGAAGATATTTCTCAAGGAATTCCATAAGGCTTTGGTCCTTTTTGCTGACCTTCCTCATTTGCGCGGGATTTTCTTTCGTGAGGATTGCTTCGAGCGGAACCGTAGCCTCACATGCTGTCCTTGATTATGAGGTCGGGCAGATTGCGGATGCCACGATTGAGGCAAAAGTCTCCCTTCCCGCAAGCATCGGTGATCCCGTAGAAGTGAAAAAAAACGAGGTAATCATCAGGAAAGGATTCCCGGTGACAAGAGAGGCCTATGACAAGCTTCAAAAAATGGCCTCATCTCCTCTCTACATCGACTACATCGCGTTTTTAAGCTCGCTCCTCTATCTTTTTCTGGTGACTCTCCTTTTCTACTTCCTGTTCTCCCTCACGACAAAAGAGGAGAGGGGAAGGATGCTCTTGAACGCGCTTGGACCTGACAGGGAACCCTATCTTCAGATGCTCCTGCTTGACTGCATCAGTTTCGTGCTGATCTATGCGTTCTGCTCCATACTTCCCGTGTTCATGGGAATGTCTCAGGGCCAGCTCCTTTTGATTCTTCCGGTAACTCTCTGCATAATGCTCGCATCAATCATCTTCGGATTTGAGAACGCGCTTTATCTTTCGTTCGTCATATCGCTTGCCGCCATGGACGCTTTCGGGTACAAGCTCTTCATTCCCATTTATATGCTCGCATCCTCAGTTCTTGCAACAAGGCTCGTCATCGGTGTCTCGGACCGGAACAGGATGGTTCTTGTCTCAATCGGTGTCTCAGTTGCCGACCTGCTTTCCTGCCTGATTATTTCCATCATATATAACGCACAGATTCCCGAAATCTGGAGGCAGATTTGGAAACTCTCTCTTTTCGCGTCCCTGAACGGATTTGTCTCCGGTCTTCTGTGCATGGGAGTAATCACCCCGCTTGAGCTTCTTATGAACACGAGCTCCGTTTTCCGACTTACAGATTTGGACAACACCAACGCGAAGATTTTTGAGCGCATGAGAAAGGACGCGCCCGGTACATTCGCACATTCAGAGGCTGTGGCAGAACTTGCCGAGGGAGCTTGCAGGAGCCTTGGACTCAACTCACGACTTGCAAAGGTGGCAGGGCTTTATCACGACATCGGTAAGATTGAGAATCCCGAGTATTTTACCGAGAACCAGAACGGGGAGAACCGTCACGACAACCTTAAGGCGAGCCTTTCATTCACAATCATCAAGGGACATGTAAGGCGAGGCGTGGAGATTGCGAAAAAGGAGTATCTTCCCAAGTCTGTCATCACTTTGATAAGCGAGCATCACGGAAACCAGGTGATTGAATGGTTCTACAAAAAAGCGCAGGATGAGCAGAGGGCGAAAATCATCGAGGACTGTCTTGCCGCCGGAAAATCAAGGGAGGAAGCTGAGAACGAGGCAAAAAATCTTGTTCTTTCGGACGTGGATTTCCGTTATGACGACTGCAGGCCCTCCTCAAAGGAAAGCGCCATCCTCATGCTTGCGGACACGGTTCAGGCTGCATCCAAAAGCTGGGAATCCTGCTCATATTCAGCCATCGAGGTTAAAATTTCAGAATTGATTAAGCATAAGATTGATGACGACCAGCTGGCGAAGTGTAATCTTTCTTTCAAGGATCTGAACGTCATACAGCAGTCCTTCCTTGACACGACATGGGCCACGTTCCACCGGAGGACAAAGTATCCGAGCCAGATTGCCGCGGAGGAAAAACAGGCTGCGGAAAAGGCATCTCTTGAGAAATCCCAGGCTGAGAGCGGCAGACCTCTTGCTCAGGATGAAAAATCAGCGGAGACAGCGGAAAAATCATCAGGTGACAGTCAGCGGGGAGAGATTTCTCCTTCAAAGGCAAAAACAAAGGTCCGGAAAAGTCCCTCAAAGACTTCAAAAAACTCCGAGCTTTCCTCCAAAAAGAGCGAGTCTTCCGGTGCGAAAAAAAAGTCTTCGAAAGACGGCAAAAAAGAGGTGAAAAAAGATGGCAAATAGAATACTCGTGAGCCTTGGTGATGGGGTGGAAAATCTGTCCTGGGCTGATAAAGTGGAGCCTTTCATGCAGAAGGTCATGTCCTCAATGGCTTGGGACGGAGAGGAGATTTCTGTCCTTTTGTGCGCTGACGCTTTTATCCGGGAATTGAACAGAAATTACCGTAACATTGACGCGCCCACCGATGTTTTAAGTTTTGAGAACGGCGAGTCTTATGAGGATGACGGCGGAAACTCTTGGAAGAGCATGGGAGACATAGTGCTGAGCGTTGAAACTTTGCCGAAAAATGCAGAGTATTTCAATGTTCCCGAAAACGAGGAGCTTAAGCGTCTTTTGATTCACGGGCTTCTGCACCTGCATGGGATGGACCACGGCGATGAGCATGTTGAGGCGGGGATTGAACCGACTTGCGAGATGCTAAAAATTCAGGCTGATTTAATGAAAAGATTTTCAGATGACAATCTGATTTAGAATTTAAGTTTAATTTTAGAAATAAAAAGGTTTAAGAACATGGGATTGTTTGGATTTGGAAAGAAAAAGGAGAAAAAATCGGAGGGGCAGCAGTCCTCATCTGATGGCGGTCCTTCGCAACAGGAGCTTCTGGCGGAGGAAAAGAACGACATGATTCGGGGAGTGGAGGATCTTGCCGTCACCACCGTAAAGGAAGTGATGGTTCCCCGCATTGACGTTGATTTTATCTCGATGGACACACCCAGGGAAGACCTCCTGCTCAGGATAACGGAGAGCGGACATTCACGTTTCCCGGTGTACTCGGGCTCCATCGACAATGTGGTGGGAGTTCTCTACGTCAAGGACCTGATTGCTGCGTTCGCACAGGGAGCTGTGATTGATCTTGCCAAAATCATCAGGAAGGCATATTTTGTGCCGGAGAGCAAGCACATTGACAGTCTGCTCAGGGAGTTCAAGAGAAAGCACGTGCACATCGCAATCGCCATCGACGAGTACGGAGGTGTGAGCGGAATCGTGTGCATGGAGGATATAATAGAACAGATTGTGGGAGACATTCAGGACGAGTTCGACAACGAGCGTGAGGACATCCTTCCGATGGGCGACAACATCTGGATTTGTGACGCGAGGGTTTCACTGGATGATTTGAACGAGACTATATCAGCCTCATTCCCCACGGATGATTTCGACACTCTGGGCGGATTCGTGTTCGACCTTTTCGGTAAAATCCCCGTGAAGTTCGAAAAAGTCTCTTGGAAGGACTATGACTTTATTGTTCAGGATATGGAGGGACATAAAGTTAATGTTATCAAGATAATCTTACGAAACTCTAATAAGGGGGAATGACCCCGTTTTTCAGTGGGATATTTTTTTGGGAGGAAAATATGAAAAAACTCAGGCAGTTTTTGACCTTGACACTTTCCCTGTGCATGGCATTGTGCATGACATTTTCAGCCGCGGCAGAGTCAAAGACGGCACTTTCGCTTTACAACAGGGCCTATCAGTTTCAGCAGAGGGAAGACTATTATTCGGCCATAGAGTCGTACAGGGAAGCCCTTCAGATAAATCCGCAGTATGGGGATGCCTGGTACAATCTGGCTCTCTGCACCTTCCATCTTGGCGAATACGACCTTGCCGTAAAATACGCGGATACAGCCGAAAAGTATTCCCGGAACCTGAGCGAGATTCAGAACCTGAAGGGAATGTCGCTTATTTCACTCGGGAAGATTGAGGAGGCGAGGATTGTCTTCAACGGTGTCCTTGCAAAGTACCCCAACGACGTGAACGCACGGTTCGGACTTGCAGAGATTGACCTTTACAGCGGAAAGACCTCATCGGCTGAAAAAAGATATACGGACGCATTGAAAAGGGACACGACCAACCGCAAGGCACTTTTGAGTCTGGCACTTGTCGCGGCGGATCAGGGAAACGATGCTGCGGCGGAAAGATACGTGAACCAGGCCCTTGAGTATCACAGCGGAGAGGCGGAGGTTCATTATTTGGCTTCCTATCTTGCGGCGAAACGCGGTGACATCAAGGTGGCGGAAAAGAGGGCAAGGAGTGCCGTGCAGATTAAGGGTGATTATGACAAGGCCTATGAGCTTCTTGCGGATATCCTTTTTTCCCAGGGACGGTATGCGGAGGTGATTGACATCTGTGATTTCCGCATCGGTCGAAACAGAAATCTTCCGGTGGCGTGGTACGTTAAGGGACTTTCGGAGGAAAGGCTTGGTCAGTACGAGGATGCCATTGAGACTTTCAACACAGGTCTTTCAATCGATCCGCTTGATGAGATAATGCGTCTTGCCCTTGAGCAGCTTGTGAACGACACCCTTGACATTGAGGATCCGAGAAGACCCGGATGGGCAAAATTCCATGTTTCAAAGGCGACGGATTTTAAGCGTGCCTATGACGGACCGAGCGAGCGTTACGAATATCAGAGGGCTCTTTCAATTGACCCGCTCAACTCAAACGCAAGACAGTCTTTTGCCAATATGCTCCAGAGAGACGGATTCAACGAGCTTTACCTCCATCAGCTCAAGTTCATAAGGGACAATTCTTCGTATCCTGTGAAAAAGAGCACGGAGAAAAAATCTGCCCAGCTCAGGAAAAATGACGACACGATCGAGGGTCTTGAGAGTATGCTCAGGAACAATCTCGCGCATAAATATAATTTGGATCCCTTCTATCTGGACAAGTCAAGATGGAAGCTGGGGGTTTATTTCCAGAGAGCACCGGTTCAGCTGATCCATTCCGACGCTGAGGAGATTGTGGCAAATGCGGTCCGCGATCTTTTCAACGGTGTGGCCGTGACTACGGTTGACGTAAAATCCGACGGTGTAGAGGGATTCGCCGAGGCATATCGCTTGGCTCGCACTACAGGCCGCGACTACTTCCTGATTATCTCCGTGGATGAGACCGACCGCTCCTTCTCCCTCAACGCATCGATGTATTCTGCAAGGACCGGAACTAAGACGACCGACATCAAAGTGTACCGCACCGGAAATGACCGTGTGGCCCGCTCCACCAGAAGATTGCGCCAGGCAGTTCTCGACATCCTCCCGATCCGCGGCAAGGTTCTCTACAACTCCGCAAGTCTCGTCATGGCTGACCTTGGAAAGAGCGACGGAATCGTGAAGGGAGCCGTCTTTGACGTGGTGAAAAAGGACAAGGTGATTACCGCTGACACAGGTGCCGGAGTTTACTATAACGAGAGCGACATACTCGGTACTTTCACGGTGACGAAGGTGGACGAGGAAATCTGCGAGGGAAACTACAAGAAAAGGGGATTCTACGACAATCTGAACGTAGGCGACAACCTGATTTTGATACAGCTTGCCGACACATCATCAGCCGCGGGAAATGCCGTAACCGACACAAGACCTGCCGCCGACGCAAAGGGAACCCCGGCCACAGCATCCGCCGCCAAAGCAGAAAAGGATTCAATCAAAGAGGACATGAAGGCTCCCCACAGAGACTCATCCCTCATCACGATGATCCATTCAATCAACTAGCACGGTGAATCGTATTTGCCTCCGTCATCGCCGGACTTGATTTCCTGTCATTGTCGGACTTGATCCGACAATCTCTATGTAAAGGGATTCCCGCGTCGTGGCGCGGGAATGACACGGTTCCAAGTCGGACTTGATTTCTTGTCATTGTCGGACTTGATCCGACAATCCCTTTTTAAAAGGATTTAGATTTCTTTTGCGGCACAATCAAAATCAAAATGAGCGAGACTAGATAGGGGAGCGCGAGCAAAATGGACGACGGGATGTTCGCGAAGATTGCGATGTTCTGGATGTTCGAGCTGCAATATTCCGAGACCGCAAAAACTCCTGCCGCCACAACCGCAAGCGACGGATGCTTTCTGCCTAAAAAAACTGCCGCAAGTGCCGTCCATCCCCTTCCGCCCGACATGCCCGGAACAAAAGACGAGAGCCTGATGCAATATGTACACCCGCAAAAAGATGCCGCGAGGGAAGCAATCACCCAGGAGAGACTCTTGAATTTTTCAGGACTCATTCCCTGTGAACGAAGCACTTCCGAATCCGAGCCGCAGATTCTGAGGCACAATCCGAGCGATGTTTTTTTCAAAATAAAAATCAGCAGCAAAGAAAAGAGGATGCAAAAAATTGTCGTGATGATTTTTGCGTGCACTGCCGGAAATGAAAAATCCGCTGAGTAAAGTACGCCGCGTGTTTTAAAAATCAATACGGAAAGAAATGTGGATGAAGCTTGAAACAAAAGGTTCATGGAAAGGGAGACGAGAAACATGTTTGCCTTGAGCCTTGATGAAATCTGCTCCAGAAAAAATACCGAAAGTGTTGAGACAATCAGGGAAAGAAAAACTCCTGACACGACCGAGCCTGTAAGAAGTGAAAATGTGTAGCAGAGAAAGGCCGAGAAATTTATGATGTGCTCCATGAACATCGCGAGCCGTCCGCCGTATTCGCTGATGAGTGCGCCGAGGGTCAAAAGCAAAAGAGGAGCCATGATCGAAAGGATTGAAAAAGCCGCGTTCATTTTTTGCCTCCTGATTTTTTTACGGAGCGGATTACAATGGGAACGGATATTGCAAAAAGGATAAATCCCTGCAGGATGGCGCTTATGTCAAATGCGAATCCCTGCGTGAGGCCGATTCTGTCCGCGGATGTGTAGAGCCAAGAAAGAGCGATGGAAGCCGGAATGACCAGGATTGGATTTGAGCGTGCGATGAGTGCTGTGCTCAGTGCGTTCCATCCCATGCCGACATAAAATCCCTTGTGGCATGTGAAGTAAGTTCCGCATACTGCAAAAAATCCGGTGAGCGCGTGGAGAGCTCCTGAGACCGCAAGCGTGGAAAATGAATTTGCTGTTGATGAATATCCTGAGTAAAGTGCGAAGAGAGGAGCTTTTCCCCAGATTGCGATTTTTTGGCCCGAGGATGTTTTTTCAAGGATGAACCAAAGCAGGATGCAAATCAAGATGGCAATGAAAAAACTCATGTTGAGTGTTGACGGAGGTAAAATCTGTTTCATGCAAAACTCATCTTTTATGTAGGGAAGCGCAAGAAGATTTTGTCCCGACTTTCCGTTGATTGATGTTATGCAAGAGTCGATTATGGGAATGAGGGCCGCGCTTAAAAGAAAACTTGTGAGCAAAACCTCCGCCTCCCGGATTTCTTTGAGCAATGCCGAAACCGATGCCGCGATGATTCCCGATGCCGCGCAGAGTAGAATTGCAAGCGAGAATTGTACGAAAGACGGAATGACCCATGATTTTGAAAGTATGAGTCCTGCAAGAAATCCACCCAGGTAGACTTGTCCTTCGCCGCCCAAGTTCATGTTGCCGCCGCGGATGGAAAACGCAGCTCCGGCTCCTGCAATCATCAGAAAGGATGCCGTGTTCAGCATGGAACCGAAATAATATGTGCTCGTAAAAGTTCCGGTAAAAAGAATCCTGAGTGAGTCTGACGGATCCGATGCGAAAAGAGAAATGATGACTACGCAAAGTGCCGTCCCCGCAATAAAAGGAAGAATGGAGTAAAAAAATCTTTTCATTTGGCGCCTCCCTTTTTGAAAGAAAGCTCGGTTGTTCCGCCGTTAAGCGAATAGACTTCATGGCAAAGTGAAAGCGGGAAATCTTCCGCACCAACAATCAGCACGGCTTTTCCCTCTTTGGAAAGCGAAAGAATTTTTGACGCAAGTTTTCCCTGTGACTCAACATCGAGCGCCTGCATGGGATTGCAGAAAATTATAAAATCCGGATTTAGGGAAAGCTCACGTGAAAGCACAAGTCGCTGCAACATGCCACCGCTCAGGCTTGAGCATAAGTCGCCGGGCTCAGCTTTGATTCCTGCCTCATCAATTATTTTTTTCATGGCAGCTTGTCTTTCATTGCGTTTCATTCTTGGGGTTCTGTTTGTGGAAAGCATTTGCTCCACTGTGAGTTTCGGATTTGATGCCCTGAATGTTTTGTCCGACGGTATGATTGCCGCATTGTGTTTCCTGAGAAACGAAATTCCGTACTGTCCTTTTTTCAAATCCATTTTCACGGGGCTTGATTTTTTTTCCTTAAAAACGACGCTTCCTCTTGCGCCTGAAATTCCAATGCCCGTCACAAGATTTTCGAGCGTGTCCATTGCTGCCTCTTTGATTCCAGTTACCGCCGTGATTTGTCCGTAGTGAACTTCAAAACTCGCATCAAGAAGTGCTGCGCTGTCGTGCGGTCTGCAATTTCCATGAATGATTGAAAAACAAAGCGAGTCATTATTTTCCTCCGTGATTTTTCCACCGTTCGTTTCAGATGATATGCCTGCTCCATTTAATTCGCCAAAGGAAAAATTTTTGAACTCATTCTGGGACTCAAGTCGCGCGGAGATTTTTCCGTCTTTCAGCACGGTGATTGTGTCGGCGTAGTGAAGGGCCTCGGCTCGGTTGTGAGTGATTAGAATAATGGACCTGCCTTTTTTCTCTGAAACAAATTCGCGGAGATTTTCAAAAAGTTGTCTGCGTTCTGTCAAATCCAAAAATGCGGAAGGCTCGTCCAAAATTAAAAAACACGGGGATTTCAAAAGGGATGCAATCAGCGAAAGATAAAAGCGCCCGTTTCCGCCCATGTTTTTTACCTGCGAGCTAAGGTTCAAATCAGGAGCCCATTTTTTTTGAAGCATGAGAATGTCATCGGGAATGTGAGAGGGTACAAATGAAAAAATTTTTTTATGTCCTGATTTTTTTGTGTCCCTTGAAAAATTGAATTCTGAGAGAAAAAGATTTTCTTTGGCGCTAAGTGACGGGGAAAGCAAGGGACGCTGCTGTACTTCCGCAATTCCGTTTTGCAATGCGACGGAGGGATTTGAAATCGTGATTTTTTTTCCGTCCAGAATTATGGAGCCTGAATCTGGTTGCTCCCGGCCTGAAATGATTTTTGCAAGAGTTGATTTTCCCGCGCCGTTTTCTCCGAGCAGGGCATGGATTTTTCCATCCTCAAACTTGAGCGAAATATTTTCCAGCACGGATTTTTTTCCGTATCCCTTGCAAATGCCTGAAAGCTCCAGATTCATTTTTTCTCCTATAAACTTGGGACGGTTTTTGTTCCGTCGGTAAGAGCATCAACAAGAGATTTCATCTGGTTCCTGATTTCTTCCGGGACCGTGCTTTCGTAAAGCGGATCGTTTTGAATGAACTCAATGTAGCCCTCTTTCAGTCCGAGCGTGAGGGTAGTGCCCCACTTGGTTTTTCCGTTCAAGAAATCCAGCGTACATTCTTTGGATGCCTTCGCCTGTTTTGTCGCGCATGATGAGATGACGGTTCCTGGTGCTTTTTGAAAAGAGTTCTCGTCAATGTATGAGAGAAAGATTCCATGCTCCACGGCGGATGAGATTACCCCCTGGGATGCCCCGCCACAAATCGGCATGATTACGTCCACACCGGCTGAGTAAAGGGAATCCGCAAGCTCGGCTCCCTTGGATGCGTCATACCAGTTTCCGACGACCCTGTACTCGCATGTGGTTCCTGAAACCGCATCGGATGCTCCCCGCGCATAATATGGATGAAGGATGTTGTTCATTACCGGATAGTCCTGGGCGGAGATGACGGCGACTTTGTGTGTCTTTGACATGAGCCCTGAGATGTAGCCTGAAAGGTAGGTCTGTTCCCTTTGGTCATAGCTCACACATGCGATGTTTTCATTTCCCTCAAGCGCTCCGTCCAAGATTACAAAACGCTGCTTGTTGAATTTTTTTGAAAGCTCGTTCGCAAGTTCCGGAATGGACGGATTGGAGGAGATGATTACGTCATAAGAACCGTCCGCAGCAAGGGCTGTCATTTTTGTTGCCCATTCCGCCTGATTTGTTCCCGCTTCCATTATGTAAAGCTGAACCTTTTCTTTTCCCTCGCCAAGCTGAGAGTTAAACTCATCAACACCGGCCTGCACGCCTTTTGCAAGATTCGCGTAAGTGGGTGAGTCCGCCATTATGCCAGGGACGAAGACAGCGATGGATGTCCCCTTTTGCTTTGAAGGTGATTTTGTGCATCCTGAAAAAAACAGTGTGTGCGCGAGAATGAGTCCCGCAATAAGTTTGAAATGTGTTTTCATAATTTTTCCTCGTGAGATAAATATAGTTTTATTTCAAACTAATGTCAAGAGCTTATGTTTTGTCATAGCCGAGTGTTGAAGACGTGCATCATAGCCGAGTGTCGCAGTCGTGCATCATAGCCGAGTGTTGAAGACGTGCATCATAGCCGAGTGTCGCAGTCGTGTGTCATAGCCGAGACTTGCAGTCGTGTGTCATTGCCGTGTCTTGCAGTCGTGTGTCATTGCCGTGCTTGACACGGCAATCTCCATGTAAAAAAGGGATTATCGGGTCAAGCCCGATAATGACAGTTCCGTGTTTATTAGAAATTAACCTGTTTAATAACGTCTTTGAGACAGTCTGCACTGTGGCGGAGAGACTCAATTTCTTTGTCTGTAA
>DFKI01000111.1 GCA_002373325.1 Treponema sp. UBA3649 | reverse complement strand
ATGGCGAGCCCCGATGAGATTTTCATTTCCGACGGTGCCAAGTGTGACATTGCCCGCATACAGACTCTTTTCGGACGAAAGACTCCCATAGCCGTGCAGGATCCTGCCTATCCGGTTTATGTTGACGGAAGCGTGATTGTGGGAGCCGCCGGAAAAGCCAACAAGGACCGCTACAAGGGTGTCACATATCTGCCTTGCACAGCCGAGAACGGATTTTTCCCTGATCTTTCCGCAATCAAGCCGGATTCCCTCATTTATTTTTGCAGCCCGAACAATCCCACGGGAGCCGCAAGCACAAAAGCTCAGTTGAAAAAGCTCGTTGATTATGCGCTGAAGAACGGTTGCATCATAATCTATGACGCGGCTTATTTTTCATTTATCCGTGACGACAAGCTGCCCAAGACTATTTTTGAAATAAGCGGTGCCAGAAAGTGCGCCATTGAAATCAACTCTTTCTCAAAGCTTGCAGGATTCACCGGCGTGCGTCTGGGATGGAGCGTCGTTCCCTCAACCCTGCGTTATTCTGACGGAAGCTCTGTGCGTGATGACTGGAACCGTGTTATGACAACCCTTTTCAACGGTGCGAGCAACATTGCCCAGGCAGGAGGTCTTGCGGCGATGGACGACGAGGGAAGGAAGGAGACCCGGGAGCTTGTGGACTACTACCTTGACAATGCCAAGCTGATGAAGGAGACTCTTGACGGTGAAAATTTCAAGAAAGCCGGAGTGAAGGTCTACTACACGGGCGACTCTCCCTATCTGTGGGTGTATTTCCCCGGATGGAGCAGCTGGGATATCTTTGACAAAATCCTTGACGAGTGCCGCGTCGTTACAACACCCGGGAGCGGATTCGGTCCTGCAGGAGAAGGCTATCTCAGATTCAGCAGCTTCGGTCACAGAAAGGATGTCCGTGAGGCATGTACCCGTCTTTCCGAACTCAAGATTTGACGCTCTTAACTTGTAACGGGAACCTTTGAAAGCCTTTCGTTTTTGGAGATTCCCGGTTTTCCATAATCGGGGGAGATTAAAATTATGTTAGGCCCTTTAGTGAAATTCATACGCGCGATGAGCTCGAACACTGCACCGGCGGAGATTGCTCATGCTTTTGCCTGGGGTGTTTTCTTCGGTCTGCTGCCAAAAAACAATGCGGTCTGGTACATACTCTTCGTGCTGATTTTTTTTCTCCGTATACAGAGGGGAGTCCTTTCCCTTACAACTCTCATCGTTGGGTTTTTCGCTTATCTTGCGGATCCCCTGCTTGACCAGATTGGATGCTGGATTCTTACCCAGCCCTACATGCAGGCACCCATGATAAAGCTGATGAACATTCCTTTCGTCGCTTTTACGAAAATCAACAACTCCATCGTGATGGGCTCGCTTGGTTTTTGTCTGATTTCATATCTGCCTCTCTTCCTCATCTCCCTCCTTTTTACTTTTTTGTGGAGACGCTATCTTGGAGCAAAACTGAAAAATCTTAAGATTGTGAAGCTCATCGGAAAGATTCCTCTCGTCAGAAAAATTTCGGATCTTTCCAAGGTAATCTAGGGGGTACTTTTATGGAAGAAAATGAAGAGCTTGAGTCCAGACGAAAAGAATCTCCTGAGCAGATGCCGGAACAAGAGCCGTCACCCGAGTCCTCCCAGATTTCCGAGCCCGAGCCGACTGTTGAACCTGAATCATGTGCTGAGACTGAATCAAGTTCAGAGACTGAATCAAGTTCAGAGACTGAATCAAGTACTGAAACCGAATCGACTCCTGAGATTGTGGACGGGGAAAATCAGGCTGTGGTGATTTCAAGGGAGGACAAGGAGCTGAGCGTGTCTTCCGTTAGGGATGTCGTGGAGCAGGCTAGGGGAGAGGTGCTGGAAAAAGAGGAGGATGAGTCCAAGCGTGTCATTCCCATGAAAAAACTTCCGGGAATCTTCAAGAGGACATATTCGAAAAATGCCTTCCACAGAAAAATATCGAGAAAAATCTACATTCCCGAGGACCGTTATGCCGTGGGCTCACTGTTCGTTCCGGGTGGAAATCCCAAGAAACCAAAGAACCTTGCCGTCCCGAAAGATTTGCTCCTCACAAAAAAAGAGCTCAAGCGCTTCAAGTTCATAGCGAAGGAAATTAAAAAACAGAACAAGGCGCGGATCCGTCTGATTCCACTTGCGATGATTGCAGCGATTCTTATAGGGCTTGTTTCCGTGGTGATTGCGAACAAGGACAGGATTGTGCTCAGGTTCATAAAATCCACATGCGAGACCGTTTTCCAGGCAAGGACCGACATCGACTGGGTGAGCGTGAAACTTTTTGACACGTCGATTACGATTGGCCGCATACAGGTTGGAAATAAAAATTCCGTGATGAAAAATCTCTTCGAGGTCCAGCGCATTCAGGTGGATTTCAATCTCGTGCAGCTTTTGAAAAAACGCTTTGTCGCTGAAAATCTGGAGGCATCTGGAATCGCTTGGAACACAGACCGTACCTACAGCTGCGAGCTCCCGAATTCCCACAAGGTTGACTCCCCCTTTGTCAGGGAAGTGAGCGCGAGACTGAACAATGCCATAAATCAGCTTAAAAACGAGGCATACGACCTTCTTGGCGGAAGTGACATAGAGAGCATCGTGAAGAACCTGCAGGACAACATCAACACTCCCGAGGTGGTTCAGGAGTCGATTGTGAAGGCACAGGCTCTTGTTGAAAAATGGAAGGCGAAGCCCGATGAGATGAAGGCCGACGTGACGCGGTTTGCGGATTCGGTCAAGGAGCTTCAGACAATCAACGTGAAGTTGTATGACATAAGGAAGCAGGAGGATGTGGCGGAGCTGAAGTCTGCCCTTGAGAAAATTTCTCAGGCACTGGAGCAGGGTAAAGTCCTTGAGGCTGCTGTTAGGGCTGTCGTGGAGGAAGTGAAGACCGATGCCGTAACAGTGAATGACATGGTTGTGAAAGTTGCCGACACTGCGAAAAGCGACTATGATTATATCATCGAGCGTCTTACGACAATCACCGGAACCATAGCGAATCTGGACGGTCTTGTCATGCATGCTGCTGATACCATTGTCCTCAATCTGCTCGGAAAATACTATCCCTATGTCATGGAGGGACTGGACATAGCGAGGGAGCTGAAGGCAAAATCCGCGACGAAGGAAAAGAAGGAAAAGCCCAAGAAAGTGAGCAAAAGATTGCCCGGAACCGATTTTCAGTTTATTGCTGCGTATCCGAGCTTTTTGATTCAAAACGTCAGGGCTTCCGGGACAGGATTCGAGGGCATCATAACCGAGATAACCAACGACCAGGACGTGCGTAACAGACCAACCGAGGCGAATCTCAGGCTGGACATAAAGAACGTTGTTCATACCGGAAACATCGTGCTTGACATGAGACGCGCGACATCCAATCCGCTGGTCTTCGCAAAATATACCGGAAGCGGCTACAGCGTGGACATAGACGGAACCTCCATTGCAAGAAAATGCGGTGTGCCGTCAGTGAAAGGGAAGGCTTTTATCTCCATGAGCGCAAGTGCCGACGAGACAGGATTCTCTGCCCAGGGATACGCGAAACTTGCTCCAGTCTCACTTTTCAGCGACGGATTCGACAACGATTTGGTCACAAAGTACTACAACGTGGGTCTTTCCTCCGTGGACAACATGGATTTCGGATATGACGTGGGCTACACGAAGGCGAGAGGTCTGTATCTTGATTTGGACGGAAACATCGGAGAACAGTTCGTAAAGGCTCTCGTGAAGATTGCCCTTGAGGCGGGTAAGGATGCGAAGAATGCCGCCATCGCAAAACTTCAGGACATACTCAACAACTCACAGAACGAATATCTTTTGAAGGCGAAGGAATTCCTTAGCATTGAGGGTTACATCGATTTGCAGAACACCAGGCTTTCCGACGTGCAGAATCTCCTTTTAAAGAAGAAGGCTGAGATTGAGGCGAAGCTGAAGGAAGAGGCGAACAAGGCCATTGACACTGCTACCGAAAAGGCGAACGCTGTGATTGCGGAAAAGACCGAGGAGGCAAAATCCGCAGTGAAGGACAAAATCTCCGACGTGGTTTCCGACAAGCTGGGACAGGACGGAGAGGCTTCGGACAAGGTGAAGGAAGGTCTCAACGGACTTACCGACAAGATTTTCGACGGCTCATCAGGAAAAACAAGCGATAAGGTTGGGGAAGGGGCGAAAAAGCTTAAGGGATTTCTGGATAAATTCTGATTTCAAATCCTGTCGCTATAAGGTAGAGTTTTAATGTAGCTTTCCATGAATTGATAGTCGGGGGAGCCGTCAGCAGTGACGGGGAGTCTTATGATAAGGTCGTTGTACTTTTCCTCTGTGACCTTACGCCCATACGAAAATTTGTAGCGGTTTGCGTTCAATATTGTCGCAAGGAAAATATAGACATACTTGTTCGCAAAACCAGAATCCTTCAATAAGAGAATTTTCGCGGAATCCCCTACGACACAACCATTGTCCTGATAAGCCACAAATCCCGCAGTTCCTGTTCTGGCAACTGTGAGGCAAGGTTTTTCGGTCATTGTGTAATTCATTTCCTCGCAATATTTTTTGTCAATGAATCCCAGAATGCCGTTGTTCAGCTCGCCACTCTGGACGGCAGGAAAATCACCCGGGAATTCTTCAATTTCTTCCGCTTTTATTCCCTTCCCATTTTGAATCGTGAAAACATTGGATACAAGAAAATCTCTCCATTCACTTATATTTAATACGGGCACAGAAGATGTATTGTTGAAATTCACGGATAAATCTGTTGTGCCTGTTAAGACTTTATAAGCGAGAAGCGTCCTAACTGATTTTTCAAAATCAGATTGTTGTAATTTCCTATAATCGGTATGCATATATGGTTCGCACAACCACTCATCTTGCCAAGAGATGCAATGCCGAGCTGTCAGTCCGTCACGTATGTCCCTGTTCCTATACAGGTTTAGCCATTCCTTTTCAATTTTTTTCCAGCGTGAAAAATAGTCAACTCTGCCAAATTTGTGCTTCTTTACAAATCCGTCATCCTTGTAATATCCGAAGAAAGTTTCCTGTGTGCTGTCGTGCGGAGTATGTGCCTCCCAGACCATGACACAGACCGTTGTTCCCACTGGATAGAAAATATCGTCGGGCATGGAGAAAACGGCTTTAAGCGTATGGTGCTTGAAAAGTCTTTCGCGGGTTGCCTTGAACTTTGTACCGATTGCACAGCTCATCGGAACGACCACAACGCCTGTTCCGCCGGGAGAGAGGATGTCAAGCAAATGCTCTGTGAATTCCAGTTCCTCTTTATCGCCTTGTGAGTAGGGAGGATTTATGAGACCGATGTTGATGTTCTTCCGTTTGAGTTCCTGTGTGATTTTTTCGTCGAAGCAGTCGCCTTTGTAGATATTCGATTTTCCGTCCTTTCTGATAATCATGTTCGCGATTGCAAGCGTATAAAGACTGTCATCAAATTCAACACCATAGAGACCTTGCTTTCTGATTCGTTCAACTTCCTTTGGATTTGCGTCCTTGAACATTCGGCTCATTGCCGTCACAAGAAACGATGCAGAACCACAGCAGATGTCAACGACCTTGCTGTTTTTGTTCACGCCCGCCAAATCGCACATAAACTCGGTGAGATGCTGTGGGGTCAAAACAATTCCGAGTCCGCTCCCGTCTCCTCCGGAATATTTTATGAACTCGTGGTAGAACACGCCCAGAGCGTCAAGTGTGCTGTCTGCATAGTTCATCATCGGCTTGATTTTCATTTCAAGCTGCTCAATATACCACGTGATTGAGTTTTTGTGGCCGAGCGGAATATTCTGAAATTTTGTGTTGTCCTGCAAAGTCTTGAAAACATGCTTGATGTAACTGATTCTTTCGTTCCTAATGTCGCTTTCGGCAAGAACGTTCTCGATTGCCGTTTGAATATTCTGCATGACAAGCTTGTAAGATGTGAGCGATTGGTAACTCTTGCAAAAATCATCGTCATTAAGCGCAATCAATATTCCTGCGATAAAGATGGGCTTGTGAGCTTCTGTCACCTTTATTTCGCGCAAGGCCTCGTGCATTATGATTGCGGTCTCACGGATTTCATCGAGCGAGTATGATTTTTTGATTTTTCTTCCATTTGTGAATTCAATGTAGTTTTTCGGCTCAAGAATCAAATCTTGGATTTTCTGCAATTCCTGAAAAGAATCCTGCCCCTTCTGCCAGTAGAAAGAGCTTACCTTAATCTCGTTTTTTTTGGTTCCGCTTATGGCGACGGCTATCACATTGTATTCAGCTTTTAGATGCTTCGCGTAAAAAAGGACGCCGTCCACAGCATAGTCTTTTGGCTTTGAGAAATCCTCGGATTTGTGGAATTTTACAGATTTTTTGCACTCAACTACGATTATTGTCGAAGGCAAATCGTTGAAAGTGATTATGTATTCGGGTTTCGCCTTTCCGCTTCCAGTCACTGAAAAATCAGATAGACCGCACTCTTTAGGTTTTCCTCCCGTTTTTTTGAGGAGATTATCAATTTTATCGACAGACTCACAATCGCCCTGCGGGAAAACGTAGCCGAATGGATTTTCACCGATTGTGCATTTCATTTCGTGAAGAGTAAGACTTTCTGTATATTGTTCAATAGCCATGAATCACCTCACAATCAGTATATAAGATTTTCAATGGTTTGTCATTATGAAACAATAGAACTGAAAAAAAAAAGGACTACCCGATTTGAGCAGTCCTTTATGCG
>DFKI01000153.1 GCA_002373325.1 Treponema sp. UBA3649 | reverse complement strand
GGGCTACGGCTTTGACTGGGACCGCTGCGTGAACACCTCGGATCCCAATTACTACAAGTGGACCCAGTGGATTTTCCTCCAGCTCTACAAAAAGGGACTCGCTTATGAGGCGGAGACTCCAATCAACTGGTGCCCTGAGTGCAAGACAGGACTTGCGAATGAGGAAGTGAAGGAAGGACACTGCGACAGATGCGGTGCGGTGGTGACACACAAAACAATCCGCCAGTGGATTTTGAAGATTACTGCCTACGCGGACGATTTGATTAAGGACCTTGACGGACTTGACTGGCCGGAAAGCGTTAAGCTCATGCAGAAAAACTGGATCGGACGAAGCGAGGGAGCCGAGGTTGATTTTACCGTCGCGGATTCAGAGGGCAAACCCACCGACAAAAAACTCCGCGTCTACACCACCCGCCCCGACACTCTTTTCGGAGCCACATACATGGTACTTGCCCCCGAGCATCCAATGGTGAAAGAGCTTACCACAGAGGCTCAGAAATCAGCGGTCGCATCCTACATTGACGAGGCATCCAAAAAATCAGATTTGGAAAGAACCGACCTTGCGAAGACAAAAACAGGAGTCTTTACAGGAAGCTACGGAATTGATCCCGTGAACGGAGCCCTTGTCCCAATCTGGATTGCGGATTATGTTTTGACAGGACACGGAACAGGTGCGATTATGGCCGTACCTGCGCACGATGAGCGTGACTGGGATTTCGCGAAAAAGTTCGACCTTCCCATAATCAAAGTTGTGGCAAGCCCGGAGGAAGTCGCGTCCCTTGCAGACGGTGATGAGGCAAAGGGAGCCGAGTTGATTCGAAACGCCGCGAAAAATCCTGATGAATATAAGAAGCTTGCAGAGGCACATCCCGAGGTTTTTGCAGTCGCCGAAAAGTGTACGCCAGCAAAAGACGGATATGCAATCAACAGCGAGCAGTTCAACGGAGTTCCCACAAAAGAAGTAATCAATTCCATTGCAGGATGGCTTAACGAAAAGGGAATCGGGAAAAAAGCCGTGAGCTACAAACTCCGCGACTGGATTTTCAGCCGTCAGAGATACTGGGGAGAACCCATTCCGCTCATTCACTGTCCCAAGTGCGGTACAGTCCCCGTTCCAGAAAACGAGCTGCCTCTTGAGCTTCCCGACGTAGAGACCTATCAGCCCACAGGAACCGGTGAAAGTCCCCTTGCCGGAATTGAAAGCTGGGTGAACTGCAAGTGCCCGAAATGCGGTGGAGACGCAAGACGTGAGACCAACACAATGCCACAGTGGGCAGGAAGCTGTTGGTACTACCTCCGTTACATCGATCCGAAAAATGAAAGCGCATTCGTTGACCCGGAGAAAGAAAAATACTGGATGCCCGTTGACCTTTACGTGGGTGGAGCCGAACATGCCGTCCTTCACTTGCTTTACAGTCGTTTCTGGCACAAGGTTCTTTTCGACATCGGAGCCGTGAGCACAAAGGAGCCTTTCAAACGCCTCATCAACCAGGGAATGATCACGAGCTTTGCTTACCAAAACGCGGCAAAATCCCTCATTCCGGTTGACCGTGCGGAGGAAGTCGCCCCGAACGAATTCAAGGACAAGGAGACAGGGGAAAAACTTGAGAGAATCATCGCAAAGATGAGCAAGTCGCTCAAGAACGTCGTGAACCCGGATGAGATGATCAAGCAGTACGGAGCCGACAGCGTAAGGATGTACGAAATGTTCATGGGACCTCTCACAGTCTCAAAGCCGTGGAACACACAGGGACTCATAGGCGTGAACCGCTTCCTTGACAAGGTTTGGTCGCTTTCCGAAAAGCCAGTCTCAGATTTGGACATCACCGGAAAGATTGAGGACAAGGCACTCGTCGCGCTCAGAAAGACATACGCGAAGACCGTCGCAAAAGTAACGAAGGACACAGAGACCCTGGACTTCAACACCGCAATCAGCCAGATGATGATTTTTGTGAACGAAGCCGCGAAGATTGAAAGTCTTCCGAAAGCGATGTGGGAAGGATTCGTAAAGATGCTCTCCGTCTACGCGCCGCACCTCGGTGAGGAACTCTGGCAGAAGCTCGGTCACAATGAGACAATCTCTTACGAAGCATGGCCCACCTTCAGCGATGAGTACTGCAAGGAGGATTCCAAAACCATCGTCGTTATGATAAACGGAAAACTCCGCGACAAGTTCGAGGCGGCAGTCGGCACTGACAAGGACACATTGCAGAAGACAGCCCTTGAGACCGAGGGAGCGAAAAAATTCCTTGAAGGAAAGAGCATCGTAAAAGTCGTCGTCGTTCCCGACAAGCTCGTCAACATCGTCGCAAAATAATCGTCACAAAATCAATGAAAAATAATCGGACATTCATTACTGGGTGTCCGATTTTATTTATCCTGAGAGTGGATTTAAAACGACCAAAATCAAAAAACGGAGGAAGCATGAGAATTGCTGTATTTTCAGATGTGCATGGAAATCTGAATGCGTTAAAGGCTGTGCTTGGACAAATCAAGGAAAAGAATGCGGACCGGACAATTTTTCTGGGAGATATTTTCCAGCGCGGAAATCAGGAAACAGAATGTCTTGAGCTTTTGAAATCAAGCGGCGCAATCTGCATAAAAGGAAACTGCGAGCTTTACATTGAGCGCGGAGTTGATGTAGATCCTGACGTTGAGTACCTGAGGGAATACTATGACGGAATGCGGGACAAACTCACGGAAGAGCAAATAGACTTTATCCGCCGGATGCCGCTGTTTTACGAGTGTGAGCATCAGGGACACAAAATGCATTTCTCCCATTTTTTGTTCAAGGACATCAATCTGCCATATCCTTTTTTCCAGCTCTCAAGCTTAAAGGACGGAGTGTTTGACGAGGCCTGCAAAACTGAGGATGTAAAAAAATATGAGTTTGTTGCAGTCGGACATTCTCATCAGAACTTTGTGAAGGGAAATGTTGTGTCAGTCTCCGCGACCGGCTTGGAAGGTGCATCGTATCTTTTGATTGACGTAAATGAGTCAGGCCTTAGTTTTGAGCATATCAGCCTTGCCTTGTGACAGGAGCTGAACCGGTGAATTATAAAGAATTCAGTCCCGCAATCTCATCAAGCAGGGAGTCAAGGCTTTCATGGGTAAGACGCGGATTCAGAAGTGTAAATTTCAAATTCACTTTTCCCTTGAAAACGGTCTGTCCGATTACGATTCCTTTTTCGTGCATGAGCTTTCTTCTGATTTTACGGTTGAGCTCGTCGGAATCAGATGAGTCCCTGGGGATGACGCGGAAAACCACGGAGCTTATTTCAGGTTTCAGCAAACACTCAAACTCATCCCTTGCCACAAGACGTGAGTAAACATAGCCCGCATTTTCAACGCATGTGTCAATCAGATTTGAGTATCCGTCCTTACCGAGCGAAATGAATGTCGCCATCACTTTCAGGGCATCGAAGCGTCGTGTGGTCTGAATTGATTTTCCCACAAGATTCGTATACCCGTCCTCCTCGTCCTCCTCGCGGTTCAGATAGTCGGCATGAAGCTCAAGAGGAGAAAAAGTGCTCCCGTCTTTTACAAGGACGCAGCTGCAGCTGATTGAAAGAAGGAACATTTTGTGAAAGTCCACGGTGATTGAGTCACAGAGCGAAAGATTTCCCATCCGTCCCCGATATTTTTCAGACATTACAAGAGCGGAACCATAAGCAGCATCGGCATGCAGCCAAAGACCGAACTCATCCGCAAGAGAGCGAAGGGATGAAACGTCATCAATGGAACCGAAATCGGTTGTGCCCACGGTCGCTACCACACAGAAAGGAAGCAGGCCAGATTTTTTATCGTCCTCAATCAGGGAGCGCAATGCACCAAGGTCCATTTTCTGATTTTCGTCCACGGGAACTTTTACGACGGCATCATATCCGAGTCCCAGAAGATGCGCTGACTTTTCCATGGAAAAATGCGAGATTTCCGAAGTGTAGATTCTGAACTTCGAGTAGGATTCAGGAAGTCCTTTTTTTTTCACGTCATGTCCGAGACGCACGTTGCAAAAAAAATCACGCGCCAAAAGAAGTGCCGTAAGATTCGACTGGCTTCCCCCGCTTGTAAAACATCCGTCTGATTTTTCACCGTAGCCGTAAAGGGAGCACAAAAATTTCACGACCGCGACCTCTGTTTCCGTAGCCACGGGTGACTGGTCCCAGCTGTCCATGCTCTGATTGAAAGTGCCGATGAAAAGCTCAGCCGCAATCGACTCAAGCAAGGCCGGACTGTGCAAATGGGCCATGTAGGATTTTGACGCGGTTCTCAAAAAATTCGGGAGCACTGATTTTTTAAGCTCATCAAGCATGGAATCAAAACCGAGACCTTTTTCAGGAAGCATGTTAATAGAAGAAATCTGTTTTCCCAAATCCACCGGGGAAGGTCCCTCGTAAGCTTTTGGTCCTGAGAGAGATGAGACCGCAGCCTCCGCAGATTTTTTTACCGCGCTAAGATAAAGTGACTTAGACGCGTCATCCTCACAGAAAAAAAACGCGCTCATCTGATTTTTCCCGCATCCACTTCTTTTTGCACGGCCTCCACTGCCCCGCTGAAGATTTTTGCCATAGTATCAATGTCCTCGTCGCTTACGTTCAACGCGCAAAGACACCTCATCACGGCACCGTTTCTTCCACCGCGCTCCATTATGAGTTTTCTTTTAAAACACTCTTCCTGAACCGCCGCACTGATTGCACCCGACGCAGGATAGGAACCAAGGGAGTCGGGAGAGGATGTGGAATCCACAAATTCAATTCCGAGCATGAGCCCCCTTCCACGGACATCTCCAATTATGGAAAAACGTGATTTCAAATCCTCAAGAATGGAAAAAAGTTTTTTGCCCTTACGCTCCACGTCTGAAAGAAATTCGGGGCGGCTCACCTTTTTCAAAAGAACTGTCCCCGCTTTCATGGCAAGCTGATTTCCCCTGAATGTTCCGGCATGAGCACCAGGCTTCCATACGTCAAGGGACTTATTGTAAATTACGACGGAGAGAGGCTGGCTTCCACCTATGGCCTTGCTGCAAAGAATCACATCGGGCACAATTCCGGCGTGTTCGAAAGCAAAGAGTTTTCCGCTCCGTCCGATTCCGCACTGTATCTCATCGGCAATCATCGGTATGCCAAGTTCCTTTGTTACACGACGCACGGTCTGAAGAAATTCCACGGGAGCAGGAATCACACCGCCCTCACCCTGAATGGCCTCAAGGATTACCGCGGCAGGTTTTTGCACTCCACTCTCAGGATCCTTAAGCACACGCTCGAAATATGAGCAGACAGCCTTCGTTCCCTCATCCCCGCCAAGACCAAAAGGACATCTGTATGAATAGGGATAAGGCATGAACTGCACTCCCCCCATGAGATTCTGCACAGGAGATTTCGCACCCAGATTTCCAGTAAGGCTCAGGGCTCCATGACCCATACCATGATATCCACCGCTGAACGCAATGACGCTTCCTCTTCCTGTTGCCGTCTTGCAGAGTTTTATGGCAGCATCGACCGCATCGCTTCCGCTGGGACTACAAAACTGAATCTTCGCATTGTTTTTGAGCTCACCGGGAAGAAGGCTTTCAACAAGAGAAACGAATTCATCCTTGGTCGGCGTGGTCAAATCCAAAGTATGCAGGGGAGCAGAATTTGAAATGAGCTCTATCATCGCGGCGTTCACATCGCTGTCGTTATGTCCCAAGGCAAGGGTTCCGGCACCGCAAAGAAAATCAAGATAAGAATTTCCCTCCACATCCTCGACCCATGATCCACGGGCCTTGTTGAGTGCGAGAGGGAACTTTCTCGGATAGGATCTAGCGTTTGACTCAGTTTGTTCCTGACGCTGAATAAAAAAAGAATTATTTTGCATTCATTTTCTCCCATGCGGGGAAAAATCAGGGCAGATGCCCCAAAACCTGTCAACGACAGCGCCACAAATGCATTCATCGGGTAATGTATTCTAGAGTATAATCCAAAATTATGCAAGCCATTTTCCCAATTTTTTACCCGAAAAATTCCCCTTCCATCTCCTACTTCCTAAATCCTCCCATCCTTTCTTCCGCCCCACAAAAGACGCATCGCATTCAGAACCGCAAGCATCGTAACACCCACGTCGCCGAAAACAGCAAGCCACATGTTCGCAATTCCCAGCGCGCACAGCACCATGATTGCAGTCTTTACGCCAAGGGAGAAAATCACGTTCTGCCAAACAGTGCACATTGTTTTTCTGCACACCCTGATTGCGCTTGCTATCTTTCCGGGCTTGTCATCCATGATTACGACATCGGCGGCTTCAATGGCTGCATCGCTTCCCATTCCACCCATGGCGATTCCCACGTCGCTTCTGCTAAGGACAGGAGCATCGTTAATTCCGTCGCCCACAAAAATCAGGGTCTTTCCGCTTCCCTTATTCTCCGCAATCAGCTCCTCTACTTTTGAAACTTTGTCGTCCGGCATAAGCTCTGCATAATATGAGTCGATTCCGAGAGATTTTGCGGCGGCATCAGCGGCAGATTTTGAATCCCCCGTAAGCATCACGGTCTTTTTGACACCGAGCTTTTTCAAATCCGACGAGAGGGTCACGGCATCATCCTTCGCAACATCGCTTATGATTATGTGCCCCATGTAGATTCCGTCCAGCGCAACATGGATTATGGTTCCGCCATCATTCTCATGGCATTCCACGATTCCGCTCACACCCTGATTTTCCATCAGCTTCATATTTCCGGCAAGCACGTTTTTTCCGTCAAGAGTGCATCGTATACCCTGCCCCCGTATCTCCTCAGTCGAATCAATTTTCAGATTATCGCACTCGTCGCAGTGATGGATTTTTTTGAGTGAGCGTGAGATTGGATGCTCGGAATAATATTCGGCATGGGTCGCAAGTGCAATCAGCGTGTCGCGGTCCATTTTATCGGAATCCGCAAGGTGCACGTCCGTCACCTCAAAGACACCCTTTGTCAAAGTTCCTGTCTTGTCAAATACGGCGGTTCCAGCGTTTTTAAGCATCTCAATGTAGTTGGAGCCTTTAATCAGTATTCCTTTTTCTGAAGCAAGTCCGATTCCTGCAAAGAAACTGAGCGGCACCGATATGACAAGAGCACAGGGGCAGGAAACAACCAGAATCTCAAGCGCACGGTAAATCCAGGTCTTCCACATTCCGTCAACCGCACGTCCGCCAAGCATCAAAACCAGGGGAGGAATCACGGCGACAAGAAGGGCAACGAGACAAACCAGGGGCGTGTAGACTTTTGCAAAACGTGAGATGAATTTTTCGCTCTTTGCTTTTTTGCTCTGAGCCTTCTCCACAAGTTTCAGAACTCTGCTCACGGTACTCTCGCCGAAAGATTTTTTTACCTGCACTTCAAGAACACCGCTCGTATTTACAAAGCCGCTCAAAATCTCATCGCCCTCAAAAATCTCACGGGGCACGCTCTCACCGCTCAAGGCAGAAGTGTCCACAAAAGATTTTCCCGAAAGAACAACGCCGTCAAGAGGAACCCTTTCACCAGGCTTCACAACAATTACGTCGCCGACTTTCACATCCTCGGCCATGCACTCGATAATCTCTCCGTCCTTTTTTACATTCGCTTTGTCGGGCCGTATGTCCAGAAGATTTTTGATTGAGCGCCGTGATCTGTCCATGGCAAGTCCCTCAAGATACTCACCGAGCTGGAAGAGAATCATTACCGCGACGGCTTCGGAATACTCACCCATCACAATCGCTCCCACGGTCGCAAGTGCCATAAGAAATTCCTCGTTGAAAACAGAACCGTGCACAAGTCCTTCCACGGCTTCCTTTATGACATGTTTTCCGACAAGCACATAGGACACAAAATAAAGAGCCATAAAAACAATTCTGAGCGCAAGATAAATTTTCTCATTCCCTCCACAGACAGGGCCAGCCGAAGCAAACACGGGAAGTTTTTCCAAAAGAATCGCCAGGACAAAGAGAACCGCCGCAACTATGATTTTAGGAAGCCCTCCCTCTTCTTCATCATGATTGTGCTCATGTCCATGCTCATGTCCGTGGTGATGGTGGTGACAGCAGCATCCTTCATCCTCGTCTTCATCTTCATCGTCATCATCGTGGTGATGGTGATGGTGACAGCAACATTCATCGTCGTCGTCATCATGTTCATGGTGGTGGTGATGCTCGTTATGCTCATCATGGTGATGCTCATGTTCATGCTCGTCGTGCTCATGGAGGGAACAATTCTCGACTTCCTCCACCCCAATCTTCTCAATATCTTTTTTTTCAGCAGCCATAAAACGCTCCTTCTTTTATCGTATCTGTATAATGGGGCTTGTCCCAAAAGTATGATTTGTCATTGCAGGACTAGATCCGGCAATCCATAAAACTCTGTAATGTACAGATTATCGGGTCAAGCCCGAT
>DFKI01000130.1 GCA_002373325.1 Treponema sp. UBA3649 | reverse complement strand
GCAAAAGGGATTCCCGCGTCGGAGCGCAGGAATGACATTGTTTCGTAAAAGTCGAAATCAGGGCTAATAGTTTTACCGTGATTTTGTAGACACCCTTTTCCTCGTCGCTTTCATTTTCGTTTACGGTGAACTCAACGCAGTCAGAGCGGCTTTCGATTTCATTGCCTGAAGGAACGGCTTCGAGCGTTAAAAAAATGTAATCCGCCTTGTTCAGCTTGAACTGAAGCTCCGTGATGCAGCCGATTTTGCAGGATTTTTCTCAGGAAGAAAGGAAACTTCTCCGTGCCGTTAAGGAAGTTCTCGCAGGAAATGAACCACAAGGCAGAAGCCACCCCCATACACTTAAACAAGGGGTTCTCCCACCTACGCCCGATTGGAGCCATGCCGCGGCTTTGACGCTAGACAGACCGACTTCAGGCGGGCCGGAGCGTAAGCGTAGTGGCGTAAAGCGGGTTCCTAAAGCGACGCTCATTTTCACGCAAGGGATTAGATTTTTGAAAAGCGATGCCGTCCGTACTACTCGGATGAGAAGTCGGGCATGGAGTGTTTGTGATGTCCCATGTCTGCTTGGGGTTGGGAGGGAGCATAATCAAAATCATCACCACTCCTTTCCGTTGCTTTCCGAGCTGTTGAAAAACGACAGGGGACTCTTGTTCAGTGCCTCCGCAAGAGCGCAAATGCCACGGATTGTAATGTTCTGTCCTGACCTAAGACGGTATATGGTCGCGATGGAAAGATTTGACCGGTAACTGAGCTCCTCCGCCGTAAACCCTGATGCATCTACAAAACGCCTTACGTTTCCAGAAACCACGTCCTCAAGAGCAAACTCAAGAAATTCAGAATAGTTATTTCTGCCAGATGTTCTCATAAAATCCTCCTCTGCCACTTTTTTCACCGGAGACAATAAGCCCCCAGCCCTGCACGCGGCATTGCTAAAAAATTCTTCGAGAAAAAAATTACCTTGTTTTTTGATTAAAAGAGCGTGCTCAAGACCACACCCTTCTGCCTTGTAAGAGCGTCAAGTCTTTCTTTCAAAAGCCCGCACTCGTCCTCAATTTTCCTGTATTTTTCCGCAAGTCCCTTTTGCACTTCCATCGGCGGAAGCGGAATCTGCAGCCTGTTCAAAAGATCTATGCTGATTGAGCGGAGAACCGATCCAGAACTGAACGCGTTGAAGACCCTGGCAGCCTCCTTCGACTCCAAAATCATCTTCAGATAAAGAGGCACGAGCTTTGTTTTGTCCGGCCTTATGATGTAAATGTTGCTCGCAGGAATTATAGTTTTATTTCCAACTTTCTCAACGCACGCGACCTTGAGATTCTCCGTCAGGGCCATGACCAAAAGAAGGTCCCCGTCTTTGAGCGCAAGGGATTTGATTTTTCCGTCAAGCGATTTCAGGAATTTGAGCCTGTCCGAAAGCTGATTGTCCCGGATGTCCTTCGCAAAGGCGTAACAGATTCCGGTGTCCTCCGCGCTTGTAAGACTCTCAAGTTCCGAAGCCTTGATCTGCGCGCCCCTCATGATTTTTGACTCAACAAGATTTGAAAGCGGAACATATTCGTCCACTCCCCTCATCCCGATTCTTTCTTCCATTAAATACGAGCTTGGAGCAAGCAGGCATCCTCGGGATTTGATTTCATCGTAAGATATCAGTCTTGACCTTTCATTTTCCTCGCCCAACATTCCGAAAATCTCTTTCGCGCCATCATCCGTCAGAACGCTCGCACCACGCCTCGTATCCTCATAAACACAGGAAGCGTCCACAAAATGAACGGACTGATTTCCCCGGCTCAAGACAATCAGGGCGATTTGCACCCCGGAGTAGGGATAGAGCACCCCCGACGCAAATTCAACCACGGACTGAACAAGCCCTTCCTCAAGCAGCATCCGCCTGCACTCACCGACTCCCTGCCCCTCATTCAAAAGAAAGGACTTCGGCAGCACGATTGCAGCGCGCCCGTTGTCGGAAAGAAGCTCCGTCACCTTTTTGAAAAACGCTCCCAAATCAATGTCAAAAGACGGAAATGAAAAAATCTTGTCGTATTTGCAGTCGCTCACGAAGGCAAGGACATCGCAAAGTTTCAGATCAAGCTCCACGTCCTCAAGATAGTAAAGGATGCTTCCCAAAGTCCAGACGGTCCTGTCAATCTCAATTCCGACAAGCTTACGGCACCGGAAATTTTTTGCGGCGTGAATCAAAAAAGAACAGAAGCCCGAGCCAAAGTCAACCAGCAAGTTTCCGGATTTCAAATCCAGAACCCGGGCGCACAATTCGTTGAGGGAAAAAGGAAAAATGATTACATCCCCGTCCTCGCAAAGTTTTTCCTTCCACGCGGAGATTTTTTCCTTGATAAAGTCCTTTATTTCCTCAGGAGAAACCTTTTCAAAACTTGAAAGATTGCAGGAAGCCCAGCCGGCGCCATCACCGGACATGAATTCCTTAAGAGCCGCGGGAATGTCATCCCCCGAAAGCAGCTCCGAGATTGAAAGTGAAAGCTCCAGTCCCTTCTTCTTCGCAACGAAAGCCGCAAAGGGAATTACAAGATTCGCCATCATCCCCAGTTTAGCCATGTCGCCGGCCACAACCAGATTGAAAACTTCCATTGCCTTGTCAACGTGATGATGCTTCGAATATGACATAAGACCTCCTGACCAGCCCTCACACAGCATTTATAAGCATATTCAAGTTGTTTATGCTTATAATATAGCATCAGATTCTCAGAAAGTCAAGGAAAATTCAAAAAAAAATCTAAATATATCGCTATTCAAGCAATTTTACCGTTTTATTACCAAGATACGGAAATCCTACAGGAATCCAGTTAGCTCTAATTTCGACTTATACGAAACAATGTCATTCCCGCGCCCCGACGCGGGAATCCCTTGTGCAGGAGAGATTGCCGGATCAAGTCCGGCAATGACATAGGACCAGTCCGGCAATGACAAATCAGATTT
>DFKI01000071.1:18876-22353 GCA_002373325.1 Treponema sp. UBA3649 | reverse complement strand
TTAAGCCAAGTTCCTCCTGCGGGTAGGACTGCATCTCAACATCGATGATTTTGTCACTGTCCTTCAGGTACACGTCCAGCCTCACACCCTTCGTTGAAAAATAAGGCGCGATTGTCTTCTCAAGTTCCGGGTACTCAACATGCTCGATTCTCAGGTGGAGAAGTCTCTCAATCAGCTCCGCGCATAAGTCGGGATGACGCATCACGGCCTGGAACATTCCGTCGTCGGCGAAGGTCAGCTCGTCCACGGTTTTGTAATGGTAAAAAGATTTTTCAATGTCACTCATAGCGGCTCCTTGCGTTTTTTTGATTCGGAACGATTCTGCGATGTAACCACAGAAAAAAGTCCCTACTATATTAATAGCCGCAAAAGTCCGCCACGGTAATCAAAGTGCAGGAAATTTTGAAAAAAGAGCAGAATTTTCTAAGGATCCGGGGGCTCAGGTTGTGGACAGACTGAGGATGGGGGAAATTTTTAGAAATGCGAATTTTGCGCACGGAGGCGGATTTGCTTATGTGATAAAGAGTTATGCCCGGTGTGAGAGTGGTGTTGCCAGCCGCGGCGGCTGGTATCGCATTTGCGGCGGATGTTAGTGCGGGTGTCAGGCTCACAACCGACGTATTCGGCTATGATAAGGGGACAGACACTGTGTCAATAATGACTGTCAAACATGAAAATGAGTTTTACCATGCACCTATCAGTTTTTCTGTTTCTGGCGAGAAGGCTGGTGGAACATTGAAGCTTACTGACAAGAGTGGTGATACGGCTCTTACTGGAAAGTGGAACATTTGGTTTGCTCCAGTTGATGCTGTTAAGTTCAATGTTGGTGTTTGGACAAACTGCTTGAACCAGGAAATGATTGACTGGTGTAACACGGATTCTGGCATAGGAATTGATGATGCGGGAAACTTTGCCGTAACATTGGCTCCTATCGACGGATTGAGCATTGACGCTGTTCTTGCCAGCAATTTCGGAGATGCATGGTTCTCAAAAGTTGGAGATGCTGATCCTGTCATCAACCAGCTTGGTTTGATGATGCACTTCGGGGCTGACTTCGGTACTGTGAGTGCTATGTTCAAGGCAGAAAGTTCCTTCGACACACTTACATTCGGTGCAGGATACAAGAACACATTCGGACCTGCAACAGTGTTTGTAAATGCACTTGGTGCTTATGCCAATGATGCTTTCTCAAAGATTCGTGCAGAAGTATATGCAGAAGTTCCTGTTGACTCTTTGAAGGTTCAGGCGTTCGTCGTTGGTGGTTACAATCTGAAAGGTGGCTATGATGCTTCTTGGTGGCACATCGGACAAAGTGGTGCCGACAAGAAAGCCTTTGTTGGTGCATCTGCAAAACTTTCCTATTCGCTCGGAGCAGCAACTCCATATTTGTACATCAAAGATGTCAACTTCCTTGCAGACAGCTTCTCAATGGAAATCAAACCTGGTGTTACATTCTCTGTTGGCGAATGTGAAATTGAAGCCGCTATTGATGTTATGGCGCAGGAGAATATCAAAATTTCTGTTCCTGTGAGTTATAAAGTCAGTTTCTAATCCAGGTTTAACAGCTTAAATCACTGTTAATCAACAAACGGCATCAGTCGAAAGATTGGTGCCGTTTTTTAGTGTCGCTATGCATTCTACAATAAAACTTGACAAATTTCTGGACATTGTAGTATATTGTAAGCGGAGGTAGTAGACATGACTACAATATCTGCAAAAATTGAAAATGAAGACAAGACCCTGTTTGAGAATATCATTGCTTCTATTGGATTAAATGTTACTTCCGCGATAACAGCTTTTGTAAAGGCGACCATCCGTGAAAATGGCATTCCCTTTGCACTGAAAGCCGCTGATGATCCATATATTTATTCTGATGAGAACATGAAATATCTTCGCCAGGGAATCGCACAGATAGAAGCAGGGAAAGGAAAGGTTCATGAATTAAAGGAGAGCCTGTAATGCTAAAAATATGGGCGGATGTAGCCTGGGATGACTACTGTAAATTCTTTGAGTTAAATCAAAAAAAGCAGATCAAAATGGTCCATGAACTTATAAGGGATATTGAGCGCAACGGCGAAGATAAGGGAAGAGGGCAGCCGGAACCCTTAAAATATGAACTTACTGGATATTGGAGCCGAAGAATTGACTTGGCAAATCGGCTTGTATACAAGGTAGATGATGACAAATTACATATAGTTCAGTGCGGAACTCATTACCATAACGGAAAATAAAATCCAACAAACTTTTCAAAACAACTTTAATGTTTCAAACTACTATCAACTTAAAGCGGCATCAGTCGAAAGATTGGTGCTGTTTTTTCTATTGAATAGTATAAGCCCACAAAAAACACCACCCGAAATCATTCCCTGGTAAAAAAGAACGGGGCCTGACTTTCGCCAAACCCCGCTTGTTCAGATGGTCACGTTATGAAACCAAGTGATTGATTAGAAGCTGATTGACAGCTCGAAAGGCACAGAAACTTTTGTTGTTGCACCTGTGTCAATCTGCAGCCATGCCTTCCATCCGAGAGCATCGATGCTTCCGCTTACACCAGCTTCGATTGTTGATGTAAATTTACTTGCCAAGAGGTTTGCATCATTGAACTGTACATAGGGAGTAACTCCACCGAGGTTGTAAGAGAGCTTAGCAGTCAACTGGCACTCAAAAGCCTTGTCGAAGGGATCTCCTGCATCTCCAACGAGATCAGAGTTTGTCACGATGAGAGGAGCTGCGAACACTGACCATCCGAGGTCTCCGGCAGAGCCAGAGGCATAGATCTCAGGGCGGATCCAGTCGAAGCTGTTTCCGAGATATCCAGCGACGTTTGCGAAGAAGTTGATTCCGGCGATGTTGTTTGCATATCCAGCACCGAATGACACATTCTTGAGTGTACCAGTTTTGTAATCAAGGTCAGCCACATCAGGGTCAGTTCCTACGAAGAACTTGTCGTGATATGTCCATCTTTTACTTGTGCGGTTCAATGTGACATAAGCACCCACGTTTCCGAAATCTGCGCTGTAGCCTACTTTTACGGATGTTTCCTTGAGAGCTGTGTCTCCAGAATCAGGCTTAACAAACCAGAAAGCGTCTCCAGAGTTAAGAAGCAAATCAAGACTGAAACCAGATGCGTTGAAAGAAACTGCGTATCCTGTTCCACCGAGACCTGTTACAGACTCTGTCCACTTAATCTGCTCCTTGTTGAGAGCGACATCATAGTTACCAACATTGATTTTCAATGCTTCAACGGGCTTGAACCAAAGTGTCTGTGTTGTCTGAGCAACATTCTTGTTTCCACCGTCAGTTGTGAGCTTGAGTGTGGCACCAGCTTTTTCGCCGTCAATGCTGAACACCAGGTTCGGATTTGCATAGTCGTGGCTGTCGTTTCCCTGCTGGAACACGCTAATGTCTCCATCATACTGGAACACATTTCCCTTGATTTTTGTTGCTGCTGAAACATCCGCCGCAAATGCGATACCA
>DFKI01000071.1:0-18782 GCA_002373325.1 Treponema sp. UBA3649 | reverse complement strand
CGGGCATAACTCTTTATCACATAAGTAAATCCATTTTCAAGCACAACCCCTGCATGGTTCAAAATTCTACAATCTACATGCTATATGCCGCGATGAACTTACACGACAAAAGAATAGGGGACTTGGACATTCGTCTGAAAAATGGTAGAATCAAAGTATGGAACATAAATCATTCAGACCGACCGGCGTATGCTCGACACAAATCGACTTTGACATTGAAAACGGAATCCTGCACAACGTCGCTTTCACAGGCGGGTGCAACGGAAATTTAAAAGCCATAGGACGCTTGGTGGAGGGAAAAAACGCAAGGGAAGTAGCCGACATCCTGCGCGGAAATCAATGCGGACACAAAGGAACATCCTGCGCCGACCAATTCGCAAAAGCCATCGACAGTTTCTCGCTCTGAGATTAATCTGCGACACGCTTCTGAAATCTCAAGAATCCTCAAGCAGCTCCAGATTGCAATGAGCCACCTGAGTCCTCATGTCCTTGTAAAGATGCAGACCATTTCCCATGCACCACTTCCAGCTTTTGCATCTAGCGCACTTTCCTTTTTTTGCCCATGACCGGTCACGCATATTCTCAAACCGGCCGTTCCACACATCCATAAAATCATCCGAATAGATGTTGCCCTGTATGAAATCCCTGCCCCGAACGGAAAGACAAGCCGAGATGGATCCGTCGCACATCACCGAGCCCACGTTGATTCCGGCCCTGCAGAAAAAGAAAAAATCCCTGACCTTAAGCTCATACGGACCAAGATATCCCTCGCAGGAATAATTCAGGCAAATCCCCTTACCGCCGCTTTTTCGTAAACTTCTCGTCTCAGCAATAAAATCCATCATCTTCCTGTACTCAACCGCAGAAAGAGAAAGGTCCTCCCCCGAAGCCCTGCCCGAAGGAAAGATTGAAAAAATGCGCCAATTCTCAACGCCCTTTTGAATCAAAAAATCACGGAGCTCAGGAAGAGCCGAAAGATTTCCCCTGTGCACGCAGGTAATCACATCAAAAATAAACGAGCGCGGATTCTTCTCATGCTCCATAACCATCATGTCAATCGCGGAAGAGACAGTCCCAAAAGATTTCGAATTTCTTCTCAAAAACGTATGCTGCTCCTCAAGTCCGTCCAAACTCACGCTCATGGAAGAAAGACCGTTTTTTCTGAGGGAACGGAACCTTTCCTCCGTAAGCAAAAGAGCGTTGGTGACAATCCCCCATGAAAATCCGCGTCTCAAAATCTCACGTCCGGCCTTTTCCAAATCATCACGCAAAAGAGGCTCTCCACCCGTAATCGCAACGGCAAGATTTGGAGATGAATTCTTTTCCCTTATATTGTCCAGCACCCTGATAAAATCCTCAAGGGGCATGTCCTTCACCCCGGAAGATTTAAGACAGTCCGACCCGCAATGCCTGCAGTTCAGATTGCACCTGAGAGTACATTCCCAAAAAAGATAATTGAGCTCATGCCGCCTGACAACGCTTTTCCGGTAGAGTGAAAAAATATTTCTCCTGAGACGGTCAAAAAATCCCGGTCGCTTTCCATGGACCATCACTCCGCCCCGGACTCATCAGACTCAAGCTCCGCATCCACCGTAGTCTCGAACTGCTCAAGTTTGATTTCCCTCGTCTGATTTTTGAATCTTCCGTTCTCATTCCCGTCAACATCGGAAAAAGATATGCTGAGAGGAATTCCCAGATAATCATCCTCGAACCCAAGGCAGTACTCACCGTCCTCGTCGCTGAAATCAGTGTCAATGATTTTGTCCCCGTCCCTGAGCTCCACCTTTATCCCACGGATTGAAGCCCCGGAATTTTCCCTTGAGCTGATTTTTCCATTCACAAACAAAAAGGCCCTGTTCGGAACCATCCCGTAGCAAGAGGTCAAAGTTCCTATTCCAAGCACAGTCAGAACGGATGTCGCAATCTTCTTAAAATCCCAGTGAATCATAAGCCCTCCAGGCACATTTTTATTTAAATAAATTGTAAATCGCTTTTCGTAAAAAATCAAGTTTCTTAAATGAAATTTCCGGAAAGACATGTCAAATTCAAGCGGGATGGCTGTAACCCAGTAGCAAAAGAAACATTTAAAGAGTATAATAAGGAAGGTGTCGGCGGATTGTGCATTTTTCTTCTATAAAAAACATGCAATCCAAAGTACAAAAAACGGATTTCCGAACGTGGGAAAAGTGAGGGTAAAATGAGTTTAAAAAATGCGTCTCTTTCCATAATGGCATTAATGGCGGCGGCTGTATTTTCATCCTGCAGCACGACAGGCATAGAAAACACAATGTCGGGAGGTCAAAGCGAAGTGAACAGAACACAAATCGGCTCGGGAGGAGATGAGGGAGCGACTGATTTTTTTGTCGCGTCAGTCTCACCGAATGAGGAAGTACCTTCAAGCGTAAGTTTTCCTTCCATACAGATTCAGTTTTCAAAACCCGTGGTTCCGATTAAAAAACTCGGGGAGCCAATCACAAAATGCGATGATGTGACAATCACACCGAAACTCAACGGAGTGTTCAGGTGGTACGGAACGAGCCTCCTGAGCTTTGACTGCAGCGATGAGCTTATCCCGCAAAAAGAATACACAATCAGCATAAACCCGGATTTGAAATCAGCCGACGGCACATTAATCTCGGGACAGACCTTCTACACATTCCACACCGAGGAGCTGCGTCTTGTTTCCGTGGAGCCAGGATATACCGCGCGCAAAGAAAAAAAGCTCTATTTGAATCCCAACGACATCCCGACCGAATACGCAAGGGACATCGCTCTCACATTCAGCAACAAAGTCAATGTGGACACAATCACCCGGTACATCTCAGTCACAGACTCTCTCGGAACACTCTATCCCTACAAGGCAAGCTCAGCCGACGAGAAAACCGTTCTTTTGAAAATGGAAAATGATTTTCCGAGGAACAAAGAAATCCTTGTGAAAATGTTCGAGGGTGCCATGCCCGACACAAACTGCTGGCCCACATCATCCGAGCAGAGCAGGTCCTTCCACACTCTCCGACCCTTTGAGTACAGTCACACGAGCATAGCGGAAGGAGCCACGAACCCGGTAATCTATTTCAATCACCCGATTAAGGCAGGAAGCGAAAAAAAGATTTATTCCGCACTGAGTTTCTCACCCGCGCTGGATTTTCCCCCGGAGAACATGGAAATCTACGGAAACACAATCCGTCTGAGGGATTTGCCCGTAACTTACAATGACACATACACGCTCACTTTGAAATCAGATTCCGTCTCGGATGCCTACGACCAGGTCTGCACAAAAAAAGTAAGCGAGGAGATTACGGTTCCTGACGCGGACAGTTTCGCAAGGTACAAAACAAGCGGACTGATTACGATGGAAAGTCAGTTCGAGCCAAAGCGTGCGTTTGAGTTTCAGAACATAGAGCCAAAATCAACTTACACGATTACTCCCATCGCAGGTGTCACATCCGGATATAAGGCGGGAAAATCAAAGACCTTCGACGTAATGACCACCGACGAGACAAAAAACCGCAGGGTCATTCAGGTTGTGGAGCTCAAGGATTTCCTTGAAAAAACAGCAGGCGGATACAGAGGAGCCTTGAAGTTCGAGAGCAACATTTTTTATACACCCTACAATGGAAGCAAAAAGAATCTCTACACATCCACGAACCAAAGCTACATTCAGGTGACGGACCTTGGACTTACCGTGCACTCATCATGGAACAAGACCGCAGTTTTTGTAACGAATCTCTCCACAGGAAAACCGGTCCCGAACGTAAAGGTGACTCTCAAATCTTTCGCAAGGGAAAATATCGACACACAGAGCCTCAACATGCTGGCCGGAGGAGGAAAAGAACTTGCGGGTGCCGTAAGCGACAAGGACGGATTGGCTGTCCTGTGTTTTGATGCGAAGAAAAATTATGAGGCGATTCGATATCTGGATGCGACAAGCGAGGACGACCGCGTTGTAATGGAGATTCCATCATGGTGGTCATCGGACGGATTTACGGCGGCATCTTTTGAAAAGGACAAAATCATCTCGGCGACTACAGGCGAGGAGCTGGACCCCGAGAAGATTCAAAAGGGACGAAACGTAACTAAAATCTTCAGCGACAGAATGCTCTACAGACCCGGAGAGACCGCAAGCTTCAAAGTGATTGACCGAACGTTGAGCCTTGGACGCTACAGCACATACAAAGGTCTCTATTCCATCACAATCAAGGACGCGAGCTACTGGAGAAGCGACTCAAAATCCTACGCAGAGTTCACGGGAAGGATGAGCGAACAGGGAACCACAAGCGGAGAATGGAAAATTCCGGAAGATTTGAAGCCGGGAAATTATTACATATTATACAGCAGGCTCGACGGCTCAGGATTCACGGCACAGGAAAGTCTCAGCGTACAGTTCTTCGAGCGACTCAGATTCCAGGCAAGCTCCGAGATTGCACCCGTAGTCTATTACTCAGGGGATTCCATAAGCGCAAGCGTAAAGGCATCCTATCTTGGAGGAGGCTCCCTTGCGGGTGGAAGTGTCTTTGCGGAATGGACGAGAAATCCCACGAGCTTCAGACCTGCAGGAGAAAAATACGACGGATTCACTTTCGGACCCTCAGATTATTTGTATGACTGGGAATCCTACAGCGAGGATGACATTGACGATGACTATGACAATTTCCACGAAAGCTCAAGCGAAAATCTTTCACCCGAAGGAACGGCCCACGTCGGAGTCTCCACGGGCAGCGAGCCGAAAAAAGGATATCCATACACATACAGTCTTCAGGCCCAGGTAACGGATGCCGGAAACCAGATGATTGCGACACGAGCCTCTGCCTTAGTCCACCCCGCGAGCTTTTACATAGGACTTAGCGGAATCAAGGGCATAAAGGGATTCGCGAAAAAGGGACAGAAAATCAGCTTCGACTATCTGCTTGCCACACCCGAAGGAAACACGCCGGATTCAAAACTTCTGCCCAAGGATAAAAAAATCAGCTGGAAACTTTCCACACGCACATGGGAAGAAGAAGTCTTTACCGATGAATACGGCTATGAGCACAGCGAGTGGAAAACAAAGATTGTCACAGAATCATCCGGAAACGTAAACGCGGGAGACGGAAGCCTGAGCGTCACACCGAAAGAAGGAGGAAGCTACTGCCTTGAGATGTCCTGCACGGATTTCCTTGGACGAAGCGTAATCACCAAGAGAACTTTCTACGTAACGGGCTCAACTCTCTACAGGTCCTATGGCAACGAAACACAGATTCAGCTTATGAACGACAAGAACCGCTATGACGTGGGAGACACAGCACACATCGCCCTGGAAAGTCCGCTTGAAAAGGGAAGCTATCTTGTCACAGTGGAGCGCGAGGGAATCCTCAGTGAAAAAATTATCACCCTTGAGAAGAGCAGCACAACGATTGACGTTCCCATCGAGGAATCCTACATCCCGACAGTATGGGTCAGCGTCTCCACATTCATGAACAGAAGCAAGGAGCCCCCCGCTGATTACGACTCATCCGACGAGGGAAAACCGAAGCCCATTTCCGCATCCACCACACTGGTTGTGAGCAAAAAGAGCCGCAGCTTTGACGTTGAAGTGAAGATGGACAAAAACTGCTACACCCCCGGAAGCGACGCGAAGATTGATTTGACCGCGACCAAAGACGGAAAGCCACTTGCCAACGCGGAACTCACACTCATGGCAGTAGACCGTGGAGTGCTTGACCTGATTGGCTACCACGTCGGAAATCCGCTTGAAAATTTCTACAGTCTCATCTACTTCAACAACCGCACGTACAAATCCGACTCAAGGACCACTTTGATTGACCCTGTGACTTACGGAACCTACACTACGAGCGCGAGGGAGAGGGCCGTCATATACCGCAGAAACGATATGATGATGAAAGCAACGGCATCTTCAAGGGCATCGGAGGCAAAGGCTGAGGTAGAATGGGAAGATGACATGGTTTTGGAAGAGGCTTCCATGATGATGGCAGACACGGCAGATGAATCCGCGGCTGCAAACGGTGGAGACGAAGGAGCCGGACCTGTCATGCAGATACGAAAAGATTTCCGAGCCACAGCAGTTTTCCTGCCGAATCTTGTCACCGATGAGAACGGAAAAGTGAGCGCGGAATTCAAACTCCCCGACTCCCTCACAGAATATGTCGTGACCGTAGTTGGCGTAAAAGAAAATGACTATGCCTATAATGAAGACAAACTGACCGTAGCGAATCCCATCTCAGTGCGCGACGTGGAGACAAGAATCCTGCGTTCCGGAGACAATGGGGAAGCCGGAGTTGTAATCACGAACATAGGGGACGAAAGCGAGGATGTCTCGGTGGAATTCGAAGTGATTTCAGGACTTGAAAAAACTGATTATGTCCCGACCGAAGGTGAGCTTGTAAAACTTCCGGGAAAGGCATCCGTTTCAGGAGAGGCAAAAAAATCACTCGCGATAAAGCCCGGGGACACATCCACACTGATGTTCCGCATTGACGCACAGAGCGCGGGATGGATAACACTTGCGTTCACGGTAAAATCAAAATCGGTGAATGAAATCATCTACAAGCGTCTGGAGATTGAGAAACCCTACATCTACGAGACAGTCACCACCGTGGGCCAGATTGATTCCGATGAAAAATCCGCGGATGAAAGAATCATCTTCCCTGCCGGTACAGACGACGGACGTGGTTCCTTCTACATACAGCTGGATTCCACAAGGCTCGGTACTTTGCGCACAGCCGTGGACTATGTGTTCCGCTATCCCTACGGATGTCTTGAGCAGCGTTCATCGGCGGTCATGCCACTCATCGCATTCGGAGACTACATCTCTGTGTTCGGACTGAAGAGCGAAGTGGAAAATCCAAAATCCGTGGTGGAATCAGAAATCGCATCATGGGCTGAAGTGCAGAGAAAGGACGGTGGATTCCCCTACTGGCCGGACGGAAGAGAAAGCTCATTCGCCGTAACACTCAGAATCGGAGAAATCCTTGCGCTGTCAAAAGAGCACGGAATCAAGATGCCATCAAAGCTGAATCAGAAACAACTCGTCTCATACATCAGAAGCGAGCTGAAAAAACTCGACGAAAAAGGATGGTGGTATCCAAAGGCATACAGTTACTATGTGCTCTCAAGGCTCGGTGAAAAAATCGCAGCAGGGGACCTTACGACAATCCTCAACTCCGACACAGGAATCAGCGAGTATGCGTTCGCAGGACTTGCAGCCGTGGAGCTTGGATACAAAGAACAGAGTGCCCTTGCGGTAAAGAAAATCAAAAACCTCATGTCCCTTACGACCCGGGGAGCATCCTTCCAGAACTCAGTGCCCATGAGCGGATGGTATTTCTACAACGGAAATCCTGAGAGATATGCTCTTGCACTTCATCTTTTCACGAAGGTGGATGCGGACGACATCTACAACGGACACTTGGTCTGGCAGCTCCTTGAGATGGAAAAAGCCGGAAAGGGAAGATGGTACTCGACCGTTATGACAAGCCGCGTTCTGATTGCACTGGATGCCTATATCCGCGAAAACAAACTTGAGGACACGAATCTCACGGCCACAGCACTGATTGACGGAAAGAAAATCCTTGATGGAAAATTCAAGGGACTTGGAGCGGAACCCGTTGAGCAGACATACAGATTCGGAACCCCCGCGCCAAACACAAAGCAGAAGGACGAGAAATTCTCCCTTGAGTGGCCGGCTCTTGATGTGCCCCTTGAAACCGAGCTTCCCTTCGAAATCAAAAAGGACGGAAGCGGAAAACTCTTCTACACTGCAAGCATGACCTACGCCATTCCGGCAAAGGAGCAGACGGCAAGGGATGAGGGTCTCTGCGTCTACGTGGAAATCACCGATGCGCGTACAGGAGAAAGGGTCGCACCCGGAAAACTCAAGAGCGGAACAATCTACCGGGAAAAAGTTTTCGTCACCACGACAAAGGAAAGAAACTATGTGGCAGTCCGGGCACCGGTTCCCGCAGGAGCTGAAATCCTCAACAGCGCGTTTGTAACCACGGCCACGGTTCCGAATCCAGAGAGCAAGGACACAAGCTCAAAGAGACTATGGATTCCGAGACTGAGCTTCAGCCATCAGGACATCTATGACGCGGAAATCAGATGCTTCTGGAACTACCTCCCCATCGGCAGCCAGAACTTCGAATTCCTTTTCCGGGCACAGAGAACAGGTGAGTACGAGACCCCGGCGGCTTTGGCAGAATGTATGTACGAGCCGGAGATTTTCGGAAGGAGCAACGGAGAGGTCTGGAAGATTGAATAGAATCAACATGGGGAGGTTCCAAAACATAAAATGGCAAGGGACTTCCTCATGTGGATATTTTTTAGGTAATCTAAAAGCTGAAGTTTTTAGAGGTTCCATTTAACTTTTTTCAACTTGACTTGAGATTTCTTGCTTTTTGATGTAAAATTAAACTTAGACGTTTTCTGAAAAAAGCAAGTTCTCAGGAACAAAACTAAAATCAAAGGAGTTTGTTTAAAATGAATTCTCCAGCAGAAATGGCCCGGCTTTATGTTGATGTCGGTTCTCAAAAAGCAAAACTTCCCGTTTTGAAAATGTTCGTTCTGGCCCTCTTTGCCGGAATGTTCATCGCATTGGGAGGCTTCGGCAGCACCGTAGCTTCATTCCTTGTTCCAGTCCCGGCTTTGGGAAGAATCCTAAGCGCGCTGATTTTCCCTATCGGACTGATGATGGTCTTGGTCGGCGGAGCTGAGCTCTTTACGGGAAACAGCCTCATAATCATGCCGGTACTCCAAAAGCGTGTCTCCGTCTGGCGTATGCTCTTGAACTGGCTTGTGGTCTTCATCGGAAATTTCGCAGGGGGAGTCTTCATCGCATGGCTTGTCACATCATGCTGCACAAGCGGAAACAGTCCCATTTACGGAGGAGCGCTCGCACAGAATCTCATCGACACGGCAACGTCAAAGGTGGAGCTTACATTCATGGATGCCTTTGTCCGTGGAATCCTTTGCAACTTCATGGTCTGCATGGCCGTATGGGTCTCACTCGCGGCATCTGACCTTGGTGGAAAAATCGCAGCCCTCTATCTTCCGATCGTCCTTTTCGTTCTCTGCGGATTCGAGCACTGTGTCGCAAACATGTACTTCATCCCGGCAGGTCTCTTCACATGCATGAGATCCGGCATTCCCGTGCTTGGAACAGAGGGACTCTCGTGGCTCACATTCCTCTACAGAAACCTGCTTCCCGTAACACTCGGAAACATCGTGGGTGGAGCCGCGGTCACAGGATTCGGTTACTGGTACGTCTATCTCCAGGGCAACGCCGAATAAGTCTGTCCTAAAAAAAATCCCCGAGATGAAAAACACCCCGGGGAAATCCGACCGACAATCAGACCAAGCCTTCCCTATTTCTTGAAGTAATTGTCAAAATCATCGGAAGGTTTGGAAGTATACGAGTTGTTTGAAGCGCTGCGCTCCGAACTTCCGCCTCCTGTCCTTTCCGGGATAATCGCCGCACAGATGATGTAAGCCAGAACACCGCCGAAAAGTGCCGTGAACACAGTCAGAAGCGCCCAGATTACCCTGATGAGAGTCACATCAATCTTGAAATATTCCGCAAGACCGCTGCAAACACCGCAGAACACTTTGTTGTCCGTTACCCTGTAAAGTTTCTTTTCACCCATAATATTTTCCTCCTTATAGGGACAGTCCGACCTTTCCGGTTTTCAGACCGTTTCCTTCATTTCAATTTTGACAAGCCCCATACCGCAGCTCGCCTCAATATGATTCGCCTTTTTCTCAGGACACTCCAGCCTTCCGATTCCGTTTTTCTGAATCTTGTTGAACTGAACCTGCCCCAATCCCACGGAAGCCGCAAACGAATACTCGCTCTCTTTTCCGGCAAGATTCATCTGAAGCTTTCCCATGCCGCAGTCCGTCTTGACCTTGCCCGAAACCTTGCCCGAATACTCAAGATTTCCCATCCCGCATGAAAGTTTGCCGCATCCGCCCTCAATGTTTCCGAGCACCAGATTTCCGGCTCCCACGCTCAGGTCAATCTTATCCGCCTTAAGCCTCAGTCCGCTTGATGTCACCGACCCGGCACCGAGACTCAGCTTGAAAAGATCCAGCCTGGCATCCGACGGAACCTTAATCAGAATGCGCGGTGGATTTTTTGAGTCGCTCCTCATCCAGAACGTGAAATTCCTGTAAGTCGCGTTGTTCTTGATTGAAAGCGTCCCAAGTCCCGAAAGACCCACGGTAATGTCCCCGGCCTCCATGTTCTTGTACTCCACCGAATAGGAATCCCCGCTCGCAATCACAGCCTCCGCCGCACCAATCGAAATGTCCAGCGAACGCACCTCGGAATCCTTGAAAGACCCGTAAGTACCATGTCCGTCCTGATTCTCATGCGGCCTGCAAACCTCGGGCACACTCACGAACCTGTCCAAAATGGTTTTTGCCAGCTCCACAGGGGAACCGAGAGATGCCATGACCTCCTCGTCATTGTCCGCATCCTCAAAATATCCCTTGTAAAAATCAAGCGCCTCATCCTGCTCAGCCACAGGCAAAGACTTAAGCGCGTCCCTGAGCTCAGCCAAATACTTCTCCCTCGTCATCTTCCTGCTCCTAAAATCCCGTTGATTTTCGTAACATAAGTGCTCCAGTCAGTCTTGTAAGACTCCAGCTCGGATTTACCCTGCCCCGAAATCTTGTAATACCGCCTGTTCCGACCGTTGAACTCCTTGTCATAAGTCTCCAAAAGACCGCCCACCTGCAAGCGCCTCAGAACCGGATAAAGCGCGCTCTCAGAAACATCCAGAACGCTACGGACATCCTGCGTAATCTTGTAGCCGTAGGTCCCGTCCATCTCCGAAGCAACAACGGCAAGCACCACGGCATCCAGCAGGGAAGTCCCAGTATTAAACTTCATTGGCCGCCTCCTTTCAAAATAGTATTACCTAACTGATAATAATATAATGCGAATAATATTATTTGTCAAGCAAAAATCAAAAAAAAATATAAAAAAAATTTCTCCGAAATCACTTGACAGAAAATTATAAATAGCATACAATATAATTGTAAAAGATACAAATCAAGGAGGCACTTATGGCACAGGCAAAAATCTACGGCTACACAGTAAAAGACGGAAAAGGCAACGACGTAAAGCTCAATCAGTTTGAGGGCAAGGTCATGCTCATCGTAAACACGGCGACCGGATGCGGATTCACACCTCAGTACAAGGGACTTGAGGAACTCTACCAGAAGTACCACGGCAAGGGACTCGAAATCCTCGACTTCCCATGCAATCAGTTCGGAAACCAGGCCCCGGGAAGCAATGAGGAAATCACACAGTTCTGCACCCTGCACTACAACACGACCTTCCCCCAGCTCGGAAAAATTGAAGTCAACGGAAACAACGCCGACCCCCTCTACAAATATCTGAAGGAAGAAAAACCAGGAATCATCGGAAGCAACATAAAATGGAACTTCACGAAATTTCTCGTGGACAGAAACGGCTCGGTCATAAAAAGATTCGCCCCCACCGACACACCCGAAAAAATCGACTCGCACATCGCAGCTCTTCTATAGAAGCCCTTCTATAGAAGCTCTTCTTTAGAAGCTCTTTTAGACCGAAAACTGATATTGCCACAAGACCCGCAATATGCTAGAATAAACAAAACGGGGATGCCACAGACAAAATCAGGCGTTCCCGTAAGATTTTTCAGGACGGACTCCCAAGTCAAAAACTGGCTGCCGCCGAAAAACATGGCGAACCGGCTTTCCGGGGTTTCATTCCAGTCCAAGGCCTGGAACGCTCCGCGCCCCTACAATCCGGCGTAAGTCCGAAACAAAGACCTCAATCAGGAAAAAACATGGAAGACCAAGACTACAGCTGCCTAAGGCTCGACAATCAACTCTGCTTTCCGCTCTATGCCTGCTCAAAGGAAATCATCAAGCGGTACAAACCATTTTTGGAAGAGCTGGACCTCACCTACACCCAGTACATCACGATGATGGTCCTTTGGGAAAAAAAGGAGATGAACGTAAAGGAACTGGGCGAGCACCTGTATCTTGACAGCGGAACCCTCACTCCCCTCCTGAAAAAACTTGAGCAAAAGGGCTACATCACAAGAAGCCGCATGAAAACCGACGAGCGCAACGTCCTCATCCAGATAACCCAGGCCGGAGAATACCTGAAGGAAGACGCAGTACGCATCCCCGCCGCCATGTCCGAATGTGTAAGACTGGAGCCCCAGGAAGCCAAGGTCCTCTACATCCTCCTCCACAAAATCCTGAAGCAGTTCAAGGAAGAGGAGAACCAAACCAATCTCACGTCATCATCGGACTAAGCTCACGTCATCACCGTGCAGACTTCGTGTCATCATTGTTCAGATCTCACGTCATCATCGTGCGGCTCCTGTCATTGCCGTGCTTGACACGGCAATCTCTAGCAAAAAATCACACCCCGGAACACAACCAACACAGGCGCACCGTTACGCGAGAATGGCAAACCAGTTTACAAAACTCGAAATTTGGGGACTATAAAATAAAAAGCATGTCACTCATCGTATACAATAAGGATGTCATCCAGATAGCGATATTGAGTGAAGTCTGATGTGGAAACATTTATTGAGCTTAACTTTATCACATTTCTTCCCTCTTCCAGGGGCTGCTTACAACATGACCATTGGTAGTCCACTGTCCCAAAAGACTTTTTACGTTCGTTATTCACATATAAAGTCAAGTCCGCATAATTTGAGCGATCATAATACCAAAATGACAGAGTTCCGCTATGTTCCATATCAACAATGAACTCTAAATATGAGCCGTCGTTATACGACCAACCATTATTCATACGAAAGCAATAATCCCCGGAGTATGGGGAATTTGGCTCAAATTTATCGCTCCCAGAAACTTTAGCATAAGTAACGTCACTTCTAGCTGAATACGCAAAAATATTTCCCTCCGCTCCATCGAAAAACACGACTTTCTTCTCTATTGAGCTCAAAGTTCCTGTATTTGTCTCATAGTTCACCTCCAACGAGAGAGTAGAATCCAAAATCTCATAAACCTCGTCGCTTCCACGGTTTTTAATGTTTATGATGTCCTTTGAGCGCAGAACCGCATTGTCGCTCTTTCGTGTAAAAAACAAATATCCATAGCCAACGTCAACCGAAGCTTTTTCCTCCGATCCCTTTTCCAGGACGGACTCCATCGGATTTGACGAAAACACGGTACCACGCCATGTCACATCCGCCAAATCAAACGAAGAGGAATTCTTTACAGTAAGCGTTGTCGCGGTCTTTAAGCTTGCAACGGTTCCCCTGTTTTTTGAGTCCAAGCTATCTTCCACAGCAGTATAGTCAGTTATCTCCACCCTTGTGTCCTCATTTTTAACGATGGAAACAGGATTTGAAATTCTGCACACAATCTCCGGCTCCACAGCACTTCTGACATAGGAAAGGTAAACATAAATCAAGCCTTCAGAAAGCCCGTCATCCTTAGAAAACTTTATTTCCCCTCCGCCGGAACCGCAGCTTTTTTTGGCAGAACCTACAGCAACTGTCATTGTATAACGCGACAAATTCTTTACGGTCAAGGTAATAGTTTCAGACTCAGACTGTTCTTCCCCACCTGACGAAAAAAGGTCGCATGAAACAAATGCGAGCACAATGAACAATGAAATAAATCCTGCAATAAAATTTTTTCTCATATCTTCCTCCAAAAAATCAATATGAAAGGACTTGCTCCGAATCTTTCGTTACGGACGTCCCGTCAAAAATGTATGTGTATGTATGGTTGTATTCAACGTCAAACTCAGGAAAATCAATTGATTTGAACGCGCTCCTAAGCTCGTAGCCCTGAAACTTCTTTCCGCCCGACGAAGAGTCTATCTCATAAATTCCAATCTTCCCGGCATCCACGGTCAAATTTCCGTTTCCAGTCTGCTTGAAGCTCATGGAATTTTTTTTCAGCTCAAAATAGTTCTCAGATGAATTGATTACTCGAAGGAACGCGGTCTCAAAAACAAGGTTCGAAGGCTGGCTTATGCGCAGAAAGTGGTTCTTTTCCGCCTCAATGTTCACCGTTATCTGCATGTCGGGATCAATCCCATAGGCATATACATCTCCGCAGGACAAATCCGGCTCACTGAAAACCCTCGTCTTGTATCCTATGGAGAATGTGGTTCCCACACCGTGATTGTCGCTTTCAGGAATTTCGCACTTCTTCGACTCACCGGAAGCAAGCGTGGCGATGACAGGTCCGGAAAAAGCCGTGGCATGAACCTCAACTATGTAGCTCGACTCATTAAAAAAAGTGACATAGCCATTTCTTGAGGTTCCGACATTCTCAGGCTCCTTCTCACAGGAAACGAACATAGCAAGCAAAAAAATTGCGGCAAAATACAGGACTCGGTTCTTCATTTTTTCTTCCTTGATATCAATTCATAAAAAACACAAAAGCATGGAGGTCATACAACTCCACACTTTTATGACATGCAAATGCCAATCTCTTAATTGCGGATTTTCTTTCCCTTGGCTGTTTTTGATTTCTTTTCCTTCTTTACTCTTTCCTCCAAGACATATTCAAGAGTCGTCTCATCTTCTGTTTGATATGTCCTTCCATTATACTCTATGGACAAAGGTGAGTGGAACAAACCGTCACTCTCTTCTGTAAACGGAACCTTAACATCCATGAAATTTACGTCCACAACATATTTTCCATCCACTTTTCTGGGACGGCTCTCAAGAGTTCCCAAAGTGTCATCTTCAATTATAAATTCCTTATCTTTGGATGAATCTGTTTGTATCAGGCGACCGTCTTTTGTTATCGTAAATCCAGTTTTTTCGTCAGTGTCTGCCCTATACACAACTTTCGACTTCACATAATACTGCAATTTTTGTGCGGGAGTTTTATCATCCGACACAAAGAGTCCCTTTATTGTGCCTGCAAAAGATTTTTTCACGGTAAGGTCGCCACTCTCACTGGCACTCTCCAAATACTCTATGAGATCCGGTGTTAAATCCTGCCTGGATATTCTTGTTGTCATGCAGGAAATCAAAAAAACAGCTGCCGAGCAGAGTAAAATCAATCCAACTTTCTTTTTCATACAAATCTCCTTATAAAAAAATGGAACCACCAAATTTATGGCGGCCCCATTCATAATGAATTAAAGCGACTCTATTTCGTTCGAGATGTCACGCTTTCCGACTTCAGTTATTACCGCGGAATAATTTGAGGAATCCTGCACTCCGGCTCCATTGTAAGTGATGGACAGAGTGTAGTCATATCCGTTCTTTATAGGAACTGCATTTCCATCGGCATCTTTTACAGGAACCTTGATTGCCTTGTTGTACAAAGTGACGATGAGATTGTGATCCGTTCCCGCATCCGTAGAAGCGATTTCGAATGTGTTTGTCTCACCGGAATTCAAAGCGTCATAGTTGTTCTGAGCCTTCAAAACCGTCGTGCTTGCCTTTGTGAAATATGCGGCCTGATTTGCGACATTGTTCGTGCATGTGACGTAAGCCACAGGTGAAGTAAGCTCCCCAACAATGTCATCCCAGTTTATTCCCTGAGCAGGAAGCTCATAATGTGCAACGGATGCGTCAGTAACTGGTCTCGGGGCAACAGTAACTGAATCAAAGTGATCCTTCGCCTTTATTGTCGTGACAGTTCCGGTCGCCCTGCTGAAATAAACATACACCGGGAAGATTGAGAGAGCGTCGGAGCTTCCGGCATACAAAGTATAATTTGTCGCAAGCGCAGGAAGATATCCGATTTTTTCTCCGTCGGGACTGTCCTTCCTGAGTTCGATTCCAATCTTTCCGCTGTTGGTCACTTTGTAATAATAGTCCCCGGAATAATTGGGGCTTATCTCAGCGGAATACTTCTTTCCGGGACCGTAAGTCGCCATCGCTGAAAAATCAATCTTCGCAGCAGCAAGATTGTCTTTCTTCGCAATAAACTCATCATACTCCATCGCCCGCAGAATGAGATATCCGCCCACATCGTAGTCATCCACGTCGTCAGAAAGATCAAAAGTCCTGTTCTGACCTGCCCTGACTCCACCCAAAATTGTGTTCACGCTGGGTGTCTGACCGTTAAACACAACCATGTCCTTCGTTGTGTTGTTTGCAATCTTAAGCAAACCGGTCGGCTCACTGTCCCATGAAATTCCGTCCTCTTCCGGAGTCTCACCACAGGAGATGAACAGGGAAAGAACCGTCATCGCAATGACCATAAGAGTTGTCTTTTTCAATGCTTTCATAAATCCTCCATGCGTTAAACTTACATCCACGTGCCTCTGAACGTAAATTTACTTTTTATAAATATTAAACGTAAAACTACTATTTGTCAAGCGATAAAAACGTAAATAAACGTACAATGGAAATATTATGGGATTCAAAGAGAATCTGAAAGATGAAATCACGTATCAGGGACTCATGGTAAAGGAAGTGGCAGGAAAAGCGGGCCTTTCTCCGGGAACCATGAGCAATTACCTAAAAGAAAACAGCTCCATTCCCTCCGTGGATATTGCCGTGAGGATTGCAAAGGCACTGAATGTTTCGGTTGAGTATTTGGTATTGGGAAAAGAGGATAAAAAAGAAGGATGCCCCATGGCCTATAACGCAGAGATCAGAAAATACGCGGACAAAATGATGGGCATGACCGAAAGAGAGAGATATCTTGTGGAATCCCTCATAGACGCAATCACAAGCAGCAGGACAAGGAATTAAACTCCCTCCCTCCTGTACCCCGCATCCTTTTCGAGCGCATCAATTTCGGATCGGAACTCATCATAGCGATCCACCTTCATTTTATGTGCAAACGAAAGCATTTCCTCCGCCTCGTCAAAGCGTCCCTTCCTTGCATAGCACACCGCCAAATCAGCGTACACAACAGGCATCCGTGGATTCAGTTCCAGACACTTTTCAAAAAGAGGGATGGCCTCGTCAATCCTGTCCTGCGAAAGATAGAGGGATGCGATGCTGCCGTAAACACCGCCGTCATCCGGAGCCAGTTCCAAAGCCTTTTTGTACATTTGCTCAGCAGTGGTCTCATCGTTCTTAAGCCGGTAAATCAGTCCGAGATTCACGTAATTCTCAGCGTCCTCACGGATTTCAAGGGCCTTGTTTCTCCATTCAATCGCGCCGTCATATTCCCCCCTCTGTGAATAGCAGTTTGAGATGAGCACGTAGATATACTCCTTGGGATAAGAGCACTCAACGTCAAGGGCCATTTTGAAAGCGGTCTCAGCCAAATCAAATTGCTTCCTCTGAAAATATGCCGATCCCTGCTGAATGGCCATGTCACCTTTTTGAAGACATGAGGTAAAAACCATGGAGGCAGGTAAAATCAAAAGCAAAAAAATCAGCCTGAAAAAATTGCCAAATCTCATAAATCATCAACTCCTCTTTTCGACTATTTACTATTAATGGAAAGGAATCGCTCGGGATTCACACGGAGCATACGGTCACAAAAATCAGGGTCAAGGGGGCTTTCCGAAAATCCATGCCAGTACTGAAGCACATTCGGAACCTTAACCAGATTCAGAGGCCAGTCCGTTCCAAAAAGAATCCGCGACTCAAAAATCCGTCTCTCATCATCACCCGCGCGATCCAAAACTGACTTGAGGTTCATCCAGCACTCCTTGTCCGACCCGCCGAAAGACATGTCAGAGTAAACATTCGGATAGCGAATCATCAGTGCGAGTATCTCTGTCTGCCACTCATACTGCCTGTACTCGTTCATCGCACGGAATGCCTCGAAGGGATTCTTTGACCTGCCGCCGAAAAGTTTTTCCTTTAATCCCTTTGTGCCAGTTCCACCCTTGTGATACTGTTGTCCGAAATGCGCGAAATCAATATAAAGCTCGGGATGACGCTCCAAAACAGGTGCCCATCGTCCTGGACTTGTGAACTTGAAGGACTCCTCCATCGTAAGAACACGGAATCCCTGGTCGTCGCAATGTGTCACAATCGGAATCTTGTGCTCCTCGCAGAAAGTGTAGAGAAGCTCGCATTTTTCCATCAGAAGAAGGTCATCCGGATTGGGATCGAATCCAAGAGGTGGATAGACTTTTATCCCGTAAAAACGAGTCTTTTTCCAAAAAAGCATTTTCCGTGCGCAAAAACTCTCATCAAGCAAATCCTGGATATAGTTCAAATCATAGTTCAGCGGATTGATTCCCAGAAAAGGTCTGAATTCCAAAATCCCATCAGGACGCTTTTTTTTGTACTCGCCGATTCCCTCAAGGATTTCCCGGGCCTGAGTCCTTATGTCGTGAGCAGGTGCATCGCTGTAATACGTCCCCAGTTTTTCAGGCAGATTGAAATCCATGATTTGAGGACAAAGCACGAGCCGGTCATAGTGCAGATTTTTTTTCTCTCCCGCCAAAGTAATGCCGTTCTCATCAGCCAAAGGAGAAAGCTTTTCGTCATAGGAAGCACGGAGGTCATCCTCGTAAAGGGCCATCTGAGCATAGGGCCGACGCTCAACCACGTTCACAAGGTTCAGGGCATCCCCCTTTTTTTTGAGGATTCCGTCCACGACATAATTCTGGGTAGTCATCTGGGCAAAAGCCTCTTCCTTTCCGTTTGAGATGGCAAAATCCAGATATGCAGAAAGCGGAATGTGATTTATAGGAAGGACATGCATGTGGCAGTCATAAGCGTAAGTCATTTTCACCTCCAGAACCCAGGCTTAAAGTATACCCGACTAAACCGATTTTGTACAGTCCCAAGCAAGCTGTCGTTAGTATGTGTTAATCTAAAACATGGGAGTGAGGGAATATGTATAAGGCAAGTGCCGTAAATATT
>DFKI01000182.1 GCA_002373325.1 Treponema sp. UBA3649 | reverse complement strand
GTTCAGTCTGCAAACGGTATCTACACAGACGAGGACCGTATGCAGATTCAGGTGGAAGTCTCTCAGCTTGTAGCTGAAGTAGATCGCATCGCAAGCCACGCACAGTTCAACGGTATGAACATGCTCACTGGCCGCTTTGCAGAGAACTCCATCTCCGGACAGATTATGCAGCTGCACATTGGTGCAAACATGGACCAGCGCATTGATGCTTTCGTCGGAACGATGACAGCTGAGGCATTGGGACTTAAGGGCGCACAGGGACTTGACGAGCAGATCAGCATCTCCACACCGGAGTCCGCTAACCTTGCTATCGGCACCATCGACAACGCTCTCAAGCTGGTAAACAAGCAGAGGGCAGACCTTGGAGCATATCAGAACCGCCTGGAGACAGCTTCCAGAGGTATTGCTATCGCAGCCGAGAACACACAGAGCTCAGAATCTGTCATTCGCGACACAGACATGGCAGCTCAGATGGTCGAGTACACAAGGGATTCTATCCTTACTCAGGCCAGCACAGCTATGTTGGCACAGGCCAACACCCAGTCTCAGAACGTATTGGCACTTCTTCAGTAGCATAACAAATCGCATCATGAGTTTGAGAGATATCTGGATGTCATCTTTTTAACAAATGGTGCGTAAGAGTGAGGATGGGTGCGCCCCCTTCCCCTCTCTTCCCTTTTTTTCAGGAGGAAAAGTCCATGAATGCAGTAAGTGTGATTGGACAGACAATGGCAATGGATGGCCGTTCTTTCGTAACACCTGGAAGCAAAGTACCGCAGATAAGTGCGTTTGCGGCGACTGTTCCCGTGAGTGCTGCGGAGGTTACAGAATATCTTGCCGACAATCTGGCCAAAACAAAACAGACTGTTCAGGAACTGCAGGAACTTTCCAATATGGTTCTTGGACACACGCTGGAGTTCTCTGTGAACACGGAGCTCGACAAGGTAATCGTCAAGGTGATAGACCCTGAGACAAACAAAGTCATCAGGCAGATACCGTCTGAGGATTTGCAGAAAATCCAAATTCAGATGAAACATGCCATAGGTCTGCTCTTTGATGAAATGATATAGCGGACTTCCCGTTTGCTAAAAATGGGACGGATGCTTAAAGACTATTTGAAGGGACGGGGATAGGATGGCAGACGGAATCAGCATACCGGGTGTTACCGACAAATATAAGACAAATGATCTCGTAGAAGCTCTTATGGAAACAGAGAGGATTCCGCTCAAAAGGGAGCAGAATCAGCTTGAAGTATACCAGAGTCAGCAGAATGCGTGGCGCGATGTAAATCAGCGTATGTCTTCCCTGAGGGAAAGTGTCAAGTCGCTTTATTCCTTTGAAAACCCTTTCAACAATAAGCTGACGACATCCTCGGACGAAGTTGCGATAACAGCCGATGCCAACCGCAGTGCTGACTGTGGTTCTTTTAAAATCGAAGTCATTCAACCAGCAACAGCCGACAGATTTTTGAGCGGAAACATTGACCGCAACATGAGAGTAGAATCTGGACTCTACACTTTTACAGTCGGCGACAAAACCGTTTCATTCAACTGGAAGGGCGGTAAACTCACAGATTTTGTATCCGCACTGAACAAACGCGGAACCAACGTAATCAAGGCAAGCGTAATCGGAGTGACATCAAAAGAAAAAGCGCTCCTCATAGAATCACTTAAAACCGGCAAGGGAAACTCAATCATTTTCAAGGACAAAGCCCTGGAGCTTGCAAAACAGATAGACATGGTGACGGAATTTGAGGACAACACTAGCTCCATCGCAAAGGACATGAGCGAATTCAGAACTCCGTCAACTCTTCAGGACGAACAACAGAACATGCCGCCAATCACAAAAGCAGGTGTAAAATCAGAAGGCGGAATCATATCAATTCCTCCGCGAGGTGGCATAGAAATTCCCATTCCACAGGATGTAAAGGATCTGCCGGACGGAAAAATTGAATTCGAGATGGATTCTCAGATAACGGATGACATCACCGAGGAGCTCAATCTGGGCTCGACGCTCGAAATGGCAAATCCCGGACACATTGAGTACAAGGGCGTCACGGTATATAATGAAGAAAACGAGACTACCCTTTCCATAGAACTTGCGGACTCCCCTCTTGTTCCCATTGAGGACGACCGGTTCGTGTTCATAAAAAATGAGGACGGAAGCGAGGAGGAGGTTTCACCGGATCACATCGTTCAGGGAGACGACGGAAAGACAAGGGTAATCATTCCTCTAAGCGAATATCCTGATGCGGTCGCAGTCATAATCAGAAACAGCAACACGGGAAAAACTCTCGCAATGTCCATGCCTGAGACCTATGACGCTGAAAAGACATCCGGCACATCACCGAACCATCCCATAGTCATAGCGGACGATGCCATAATAAAATACGAGGGAATCACCATCACGCGCCCGACCAACGACATCGATGACGTAGTACCGGACGTTACCCTTCACGTGCATGAAAAAACCGAGCGAACCGCCACAATCAACATAAAAGAAGACAAGGAAAGTGCAAAGGACGCGCTGATTACCTTTGTCGGAAAATACAACCAGGTGATTGCGGAGATGAACATTCTGACCACGAACAAACCCGAGGTCGTAAGTGAGCTGGATTATCTGAGCGATGACGAGCAGGAAAAAGAGATGGCCAAACTCGGCATGTTCCAGGGTGATTTTACACTCAACAACGGAAAAAGCCAGTTCCAGAAAATCATTTCGAGCAGCTACAACTACGGATTTGACGCGGACATCACCATGCTGAACCAGATTGGAATCTCCACGAACGCAAGCGGACGATCAGCCGGATACAACGCGGCACAACTCAGGGGCTATCTGGAGATTGACGAAAAAAAACTGGACAGCCAGCTTGAGGAAAACATGTCGCAAATCAAGGATCTCTTCGGATTCGACACCGACGGCGACCTGATTATTGACAGCGGAGTCGCTTATGAGCTGGACAAACAACTCACTGCATGGACTCAAACCGGCGGCATAATCGCGACAAAAAACAGCACTCTCAAAAACAACATAGACAGAACAAACTCAAAGATTACAAAACTGGAATCTCAGCTTGACACAAAGGAAGCGGAGCTCAAGTCGAAGTATTCCACCATGGAAAGCACGCTGAACAGTCTTGACAGGCAGCAGAGCACAATCACAAACTGGGCTGATTCCATGACAAAAAGCAGAAAGTGAGGATTTGAATGACACTTAGAATAAACGGCGAGACCGTGGACGTAACACTGGAAGATGAAAAGACCGTGGGAGATTTCTTGAAATCCTTTGAGGAAGAGGCCGCGAAAAATGATGCGACGACGACATCCATCGTGCTTAACGGAAAGCCTGTTCCCGCGCAGGAGATTGATTCAGTGCTGGACCTGCCCATCGATGACTCAACCAAAATGGATTTAACCACAGTCTCAAAATTTGCGGTGATTGAGGAACTCAAAAGATGTTCCGGAGATTTTGATATGCTGAAGGAAAAACTCGGTGAGATTTCAGTCCTTCTTCAAAGCGGAAAAGATTCGGACGCAAGCTCAATTCTAAAGGCACTGGCGGAGTCCGTAAGCAATTTTGTGACAGCCGCAAGATATGCAACCCTCTTTCCCGAACTCTATGGGAACATACAGGTGGACGGAAAGGATTTGGGAGCGTTCTTCGTGGAATTCTCCGACATTCTCAAGGATTTGGAAACAGCAATGCAGGACAAAGACACAGTTACCGTGGGAGACCTTTCCGAGTACGAAATTTTACCGAGACTTACGATGATTTCAGAGGCGGTGGAACAGCTCTAAACTGATAACAGCTATGAGTTGATTTCATTTTATTGGAATCTCGTTAAACCTCTGTTTTTCGAGATCCCCAATCAATAAACGAATAAAAAAGTGTGGAGAAAAAAATGAGATTTGAGACGACAGGCTCCCCGATTCTGGCCAGGCAAAATCCCGCGCTCTATAAATTCATAGTCCTGTCGCTTGCCGTGGTGGGCTTTCTGCTGATTGTGGCTTTCATCGCACAAAAAATCAGCACGTGGATGCGCTCCGAGGCTTACATTGAGTCCAGAAAATCCATGCCCACAACAAAAAAGAATGTGAACTCAATTTCACGGAAGGCTCTGCTCACTGATGATGAGACAAAACTTCTCTGGCACATCTGCAGGACTCAGCAGGCACGGAATATAATCTATCTGGCAAAGGATCCTGTCGCACTGAAAGGTCTTTTCTCGAATCATTATGCCTTGATGAAGGAAAACGGCGAAGATGCGGCACGAATGGAGCATTTTTTCACTCTCTACTATAAAATCAGCACGATGCAGGTTAACTCAAAGAAACTGAAATCCACGAACGGACTAAAATCCGGGCAGGAATGTTTTTTCAAGGATGCGAAGGGACAGGACTGGATTTTCACGCTTCTAAAAAACACAAGGAATTTCATCGAGCTTGAGACTCCAAAAATGCTTTTCACATCGGTGGACAGACCCTCCCCACTCTCAAAAATCCAGATAAGCGCGAGACTTTCGGAGGACG
>DFKI01000127.1 GCA_002373325.1 Treponema sp. UBA3649 | reverse complement strand
CATCAGGTCCGCGAACTCATCGATTATCACAATCAGGTAGGGAAGATGCTCCGCCGCCATTTTCTTTTCCACAATCTTTTTGTTGTATGAGCTTATGTCCCTGACCGACATATTGTCCAAAAGTGAGTAACGTCTCTCCATTTCGCAAAGACAGTATTGTAGGGCCTGCATCGCTTTTTTCGGCTCGGTGATTACGGGCGTGAGAAGATGCGGGATGTCGTTGTAGAGTTTGAGCTCGACAATCTTCGGGTCAATCAGAATCATCTTGCACTCATGCGGACTCCTCTTGAAAAGTATGCTCAGGATGATGCTGTTCACGCACACTGATTTTCCGGCTCCCGTCGCTCCCGCAATCAGAAGGTGGGGTGTCTTTACCAAATCCATAATCTGGGTGTTTCCCTGGATGTCCTTTCCGAGAACAACCGGCACTCCCATCTTTTTCCACTCAGGTCTTTCCTGCTCCAAGCACTCCCGGATTGAGATAATCGCCCTTGATTTGTTCGGCACTTCGATTCCGACGGCATGTTTTCCCGGAATGGGAGCTACGATGCGGACCGAGCTTGCTGCAAGTCTCAGTGCGATGTTGTCCTGCAACGCCACGATTCGGTTCAGCTTTACTCCGGGGGCTGGAAGAATCTCGAACATGGTTACGACTGGTCCTTTTTGGATTCCTGTGACCTCCGCCTCGATCTTGAATTCGGCAAGGGTCTGCTTCAGGTTCTGGGCCGCGTTCTGGGTCTCCTGGTCGATTATCCAGTAGGGATTGTCCTCGTATGCTTTGAGAAGATCCGTGGAGATGTTGTATGGGGCCACAGGTTTCGGAACATAGACCGGACTTCTGACGACCGGCTTTTCATTTACGGCTTCTCTCCCGGAAGGATTTTGCGTTTCCTGATTCAGACCGGATTCATCAAGCTCATCAATCTCATCCTCACGCTCCGAAGAGTCAAAATCAAAGTCATTGCCGTTGTCATCAATATTGTCATCAACTATTTCATCGGCGATGTCAGCGACGATGTTTTCTTCGTCCTCATCAAACTCCGCGGAAATTGAGTCTGGGATTTCTTCGGAATCATCGCTGAAATTTTTTTCAATCCGCACAGGCTCCTCGTCGTGGCTTTCCTCAACCGTCCATTTTTCGCCGCTCGCAAAACTTTCTGTCCTTGCAAGAAGTCCGTGCCTGACTTTCTTTTCCGAAGGCTCCGTGCTTTGTTTAGGCTCAACTTTCGCTGCGTCCGTCTTGATTTCATCTCTTCCGTTCGTTTCAAAGTCATGCAGGTCTTTGAGCGGGTCCATTGAAAATCTGTCGCCGCTTATTTTCGGGGCTTCTGATGTTTCATCTTTTTGTACCGATTCAGGAAGCTCAACTTTCACCTGAACCTGAACCGGCTTCGGCTCGTCAATGTCCACCAGAGTTCCCTGCGCGCTGAAATTCACCGGGGCAGATTCCACGTCGCTTTCTGATTTGGAATCATTTTTCTCCGCGGGGATTTTTTCCTGTATGCTGCGTTTTTCCTCGTTTCGTGAGTTCTGTCTTAGCTCGGCCTTCACGTCAGCGTCGATTCTTGCAAAAATGTCGCTCAGTTTGTCGCCTACCGAAACCGTTACTTGAGCGGATTTCTTTTTTTCCTCGGGCTTGTTTTTTTCCGAAACAGATTCCCTTGCCCTTGCGTAAATGGCCTCCTCTTCTTCAGGGGTCCGTTTTTTGCTCGGTGTAAAAGTCGGTTCAGGAGCAGGTTCCTCATCGATTTTTTCTTCTATTTCATCCGCCGCTTCAACATCAGCTTCTTCTTCATCGCTATTGTCATCTTCATCGCTAATCTGTAAGTCGCTGACCTGTAAGTCGTTGACCTGCAAGTCGCTCATCTCAAGGGGAATCTCGTCCTGTCCGATGGTGCCGGAGGTCTCAATCTGGATGGAGTCGTCCTCGGTGATTGTCGCGAAGGGATTTATGAAATCTGCCTCGTTGTACTCAAGGTTTCCTTTCTCAAACTGACTGATTATTTCGTCACCCATGGATGAGTCGGTGGATGTCTCAAGCTCAAAAGTTTCCTCAACCGGCGTGTCCATGCTTTCAAACGGATTCGGTCTTTTCACGGACTCTTCGTTCTCAGGTCTTCTGTAGATTTGCTCATCCAGGATTCCCTTAGGCTCATCGTTTACAAGCACATGGCGGGTCTCTCTTGTGTCCTCCTCAAAATCGGGATTGCTCAGAACCACACGCTCAGCAGGTTTTTTGAAAAACTCGTTTATGTCCACGGTCTCGCGGATTTCCTTTTCCTCTTTCTGCTTCTGGATTTCCGCTTCCTTTTTGTCTTCCTCATCCTGTTTTTTGCTGAAGTCCACCATATCCTGGACTCTCGCCTTGATTTTTCCGACCAGAGAGGAGAAGGCGCTCCCTATTTTTTTCTTCAGCGTGGAATCTTCCGTCCTTTCCTGGAAAACGTCATCTTCCTCGTCCTCATCCCCGTCTTTTTCCACGAGAACAGTCTTTTTTTCATCCCCGAAAAAATCCGACGCAATTTGTGGAGCCTGGAACTCTCCGTCGTCCTCATCTTCCTCTTCCGCATTTTCCCCGGCGAATGTTTCTGAATCAGCGTCCACAGTCTCGTCCATGGAAAAATCATCGTCGTCAATCTCATCCTCAACGTAGAAATCGGAGAGATCGTTTCCGTCCTCAAAAATGATTTCGTCTTCCTGATTCTTTGAAGCTTTGTCAGGTTTTCCCCGTCTCTTTTTTTCAAGAAAAATCTGTAATCTTCCTGCTAGGATGACTGCAAGAAGATATTCAGCGGCGATGAGCAGGAGCGTGACAACCGATGTCATCGTGATTTTTACGAACGCAACCGAGCTCTTGTCGTAGGAAAGAACGTCCCGGATGATTTTTTCCGCGAAAACAAGCGTCATGAACGGAATCACGGAGACAATCAGACATGCTGCCCTTGTCGTGGACCATCTTGAGTCAAAGCAGAACGCGCCCGCTATCGCAAAAAAGATTGGAATCAACATTCCGCAGAGTCCGTATGCGCCGATGAGCATTCCGCCCAGCCTGTAGAGAAGGGAGCCTCCCTCTTCCCCGGTTCCGAAATCTAGAATTTTCAGGAGTATGCCGATGGCGAAAATTGCCGCAAAAAAGAATAGGACCGCACCCACCGCGATGGACGCAATGTGTTCCCTAGAATTGTTTTTCATTTTTCCACCCTTTTAATTTATCTTAAATTTTTATCCATTTCTACTTTTTTAAGATAAATTTATCCCAAAGCCGAAAGAATCCGGCTATCCTCTATTTCTATCGGCATCCCAATCCCCTCCCTTTAGAAAATAAATCCCCCTTACTCAGTGCCCGGTGCTTAGTTCTCAACTCTCCTCTTGACGAATCCTATTTTTATGTATATCCTTTATTTCAGGGGGACAAATTGTCGGAACTTTACATTGTTGGCACTCCCATTGGAAATCTGGGGGACATCACTTACCGTGCTCTGGAAACCCTGCGCGCCGTGGATGTCGTAGCCTCTGAGGACACAAGACATACGATGGAGCTTTTGACCCATTTTGAAATCAGGAAGCCCATGATAAGCTGCCGTGCCCAAAATGAGAAATTTGCGGCGGAAAAAATAATTGAGCTTTTGAACGAGGGAAAGTCCGTCGCCTACACAAGCGATGCGGGTGAGCCTGGGATAAGCGATCCGGGAGCTGTCCTGACGCTTGAGGTAAGACGTGCGGGACACAAGGTTGTACCCATTCCGGGCCCCAGTGCCTTTGCGACCCTTGTTTCAGTTGCGGGAGCGGGAGGCAAGACCCTTGTTTTCGAGGGATTCCTTTCTCCCAAGCCGGGAAGGAGAAGAAGCCGCTTGCGTGAGCTCATGGAAATGGACGCCGCGGTGGTGGTGTACGAAAGTCCCTTCCGTGTGGTCAAGCTGCTTTCGGACATTGCCGAGATTGATCCGGACAGACGGATTGTGGTGGGACGAGAGCTTACGAAGATGCACGAGGAGATAAATGACGGAAAGGCCAGCGAGATACTTGCGGATTATTCTTCACGAAGCAAGGTTTTAGGCGAATTTGCGATTTTTATTTCTTCAAATAAAAATGTTAAACTTTTAAATGAAGACTCCGATAATTAAAGGGAGGAAGGTTACTATGATGATAGACAAGATTTCAGGGGTCAACCCTCTCAACAACCTGCAGAATGTAAAACGCTCCAATGTTGCAGAAAGCTTGAAGACCGGTTCGGATGAAATCACTGTCTCTGACGAAGCAAAAGAGTTGGCTGAGTCCTTCTACTTGAGCCAAGTGGCAGCAGAGACGCCTGATGTTCGGGAGGATTTGATTGAACAGGTCAAGCTGAAAATCCAGGATCCCAATTATCTGAATCCTGAGAGAATAGCAGCGACGGCTGATCGCATTATGAGCGCTTTCGGTCTGTAATTTGAACCTCGGAAGGCGGGACTTCGGTTCCGTCTTTTTTATTTTAAAAAAATGTTCTTATTGATTGCGGAAGGTTGATTTTGGAAGGCTCTTTTTTTGCTTTCCCCAAAACTTCTAAAGACGGTTTTCAAATTTTCCGTTAATAAAGTTACGGGGAGCTTTCAGAACCCGCTTGAATAGGAGTTGAAAATGTCTGATTTTATCTTCAAAATTCAGCCCAACATTGTCCTGGGCTCATACACTACAAGCCGTCTGGGACAGTACGTGAAGGACTTCGGCAGTAAGTTCATGGTGGTCGTGGACCCGGTGCTGAAGCAGGTGGGAAATGCGGAAAAAGTGACGAAATCCCTGGAAGACCGCAAGATTGATTTTTTTGTTTTCGACGAGATTCCCGGTGGAGCCGACACACAGGTGCTGACCAACGCCCTTACCCTTGCACGCCAGGCTCATATCCACGGGGTGATTGGAGTCGGCGGTTCAAAGGCGCTCAATGTTGCGAGGGCAGTGTGTACCCTTTACCATGAGAGCCACGAGGTTTACGATTTCATTGACGGTGCGAATCCGTCTACGGCTCCCATTCCCCTGATTGCTCTTCCAACCACAATCCGGGACTGCTTTGTTTTTACCGACAGAATCCCCGTTGTGGACGCTCGGTCCTCCAAGCTGCGGCTTTTGAAAACACAGAACGGACTTGCGAAGATGGTGCTCTTTGATCCGAATCTGACAGTTACCCTTACCGAAAACCAGATGTCATCCCTTGCCATAGAGACGCTTGCCATTGCGACCGAGGCATATCTGAGCCAGAAAGCGACGTTCTTCAGCGACATGATTGCGGAAAAATCCATTGAGCTTTTGGGATATGCCATGGACGGAGCTCAGACTCTCACGGTGACAACCCCACAGGAAGTGCTTTACAGCGAGGCCGGTTGTATGGCGTCCCTTGCGGCGGCTTCAAGCTCCATCGGTGCGGGCTCCCTCATTTCTCTTTGCGTGAACTCAAGATTCAAAATCTCCAAGTCGCTGACATCATCGATTCTCTTCCCCTATGTGATTGAGGATGCCTCAAAGTTCAGGAAGGACAGACTTGCGCGCATTTCAAAAATCATCCGTGCGGCAAATCAGGATGCGGGTGATGACGAGGCTGTGTCCGCTTTGACCGAGTATGTGAGACAACACATTGCGAAGGCAAATCTTCCGGCCCGTCTCAAGGATTTGAACGTCACCATAGAAAAACTTTCCCTTGCTGCCGAGGATGCGAGCGAGGTGGATTTAATCAACACGCTGCAAAGAAGCATGACGAGCGACGACCTCTTTGAGCTGATTAAACAGGCTTACTGATTTTGCCATGATTGCTCCTGAAAAACTCTTCCAGCTCGGTGCGGGTCAAAAAAGGCGGAAACTTGCCCTTACGTTCGGTGAGCTCGAAAGGGACATTGCGGGAATCGCGGAGAAAGGCTTTTCCTATGATTTTCCCCTGATGACGCGTGAAGAGTATACGAAGGCAGTGACAAGAATTGTGCTTCAGGATCCGAAACTTCCGGCTGAGAGCGCATGTGAGCTTGAGGAGCTGCTTGAGACAGAGCCCTTTGATGAAAGAAGATGCTGCAACAAGGCGAGAAATGCCCTGCTTGCCATTTTGGGAACCTTCCCTGCCGAATGGGATCTGGTGATTGCGCCCCATAATATAGAAGGAAAAACCGTGGAGAAGAGAAATTTTTTCCCCGGAGTTTCAGTCTATGCGGAGGATATCCGGTCCCCGTTCAACGTAGGCTCCATTTTCCGTACTGCGGAGGCGATGGGCTGCGAGAGTGTTTTTATCTCTCCCCAGTGCACGGATCCGTCACAACCGAAGGCACTTAGAAGCGCGATGGGATGCATTGAGACCATGGGATATACTCGGTGCTCCCTTGATCAGATTCCTAGTGAGAATCCCGTGTTTGTTCTGGAGACCGGCGGAACTCCTTTGGGTGATTTCGTCTTTCCCGAGCGTGGCGTTGTGATAATCGGTTCCGAGGAACTTGGGGTGAGTCCGGAGGCTCTTTCAAGGGCGACTTACGGCAGGGTTACGATTCCCATGACGGGACTGAAGGCTTCCCTTAATGTGGGAGTGGCTTTCGGAATCCTCATGCAGGCTTGGACGGATGCCATTCGCTGCGGAAGGACCAAAAAGGATTGATGGAAATTTGAGTTTTGAAAAAGACCCTGATAAAAAAGGATGGGAAAGATGGCGCAAGCAAAAAGAATTGAAGTGGATGTTTCCAAAGTAAGGATGGCCATACAGGCCGGCATTCCCCTGACCATTACGACCTACACTCTGCCTCACGAAATGGAATGTTACATGGCGGATGTCCTCAAAGTCTTTTTGACGGAAGTGCGTCAGGATCACATGGTGGAAAGTCTGTCCTATTGCCTGAAGGAACTCGTGAACAATGCGAAGAAAGCGAACACAAAGCGCGTCTATTTCAAGGAAAAGGGACTTGACATCAAGAACAAGAGCGACTACAAAAAGGGCATGGAGCAGTTCAAGGAGGAGACTCTTTCCAACATCAACCATTATCTTGAGATGCAGAAAGAGGAAGGGCTCTATATCCGCGTGATCATGCAGACCCGGAACAACCGCGTGAAAGTCGAGATAAGGAACAATGCCGAGCTTACCCCATTCGAGTACAAGAGAATCCACGACAAGATTACGAGGGCCCAGCAGTATAAATCCGTGGAGGAGGGACTTGCCCAGCTTCTTGATAATTCAGAGGGTGCGGGTCTTGGACTTGTGATTATGATTCTGGTCCTGAAAAAAATCGGACTCACCGAGGAAAACTACCAGGTGCTGTGCGAGGGCGGAGAGACAATCACCCGGCTGATTTTGCCCTTCAGCGACCAGATGAAGCAGGACATTTCGGATCTTTCGGCGAAATTTGTTTCCTATATAAACGGACTTCCTGAGTTCCCGGAGAACATCACGGCTGTGAACAGGGTAATCAACGATCCGAACAGCAAGATGAGCGACATTGCGCAGAGAATTTCGAACGATGTCTCACTTACGGCGGAGCTTTTGAAACTTGTGAATTCCGCGGCCTTTTCCCTTGCCTCTCCCTGTCACTCCATCGGTGAAGCTGTAAAACTTGCCGGATTGCGGGGCATAAAGAACCTGCTCTTTTCCATCGGCTCCATTCAGACTTTGGGCGGAAATGACGACGATGACGAGAGAACCAAGACGCTCTGGGATCATTCGTATCAGGTTGCGTTCTATGCGTACAATCTTGCGAGGAGTTTTTGCAGGAGTTCGGTTGAGCGTGCGATGGTTGACGACAGCTATGTGTGCGGACTTTTGCATGACATGGGAAAAATCGTGTTTGAGTCAGCCCATCCCGACTTGATGGAAAAAGTGGAAGGACTTTGCGAGGAATATATGGTGAGCACCGATTTGTTTGAGCGCCTGGTGGCCGGAGTGAATCATGCGGAAATCGGAGCGTTGATTGCGGAGAAGTGGAATTTTCCACCCGTCATTGCAAGCGTCATCCGGTTCCATCACAATCCACTTGCGGCTCCCGAGGAATTCAAAAAACTTGCCTCAATCGTTTATCTTTCGGATCTCCTTGCGCATTTCAGTCTGCACGAGATTGAATACGAGCAGATTGATTCCGAAATCCTGAAGCAGTTCGACATCCTTTCCGAGGAAGACCTGCAGGCTTTGAGCGACAAACTTTACAAGGCATTTTTGAAGGACCGCCGTTAGATTTTGTGCGTCCTCAGTTTGCTTCCTTCACTTCGAACTTGCCGCGTCCGCTTTCGATTCCTTCCTCACCTGATTTGCTCCTGATGGCGCAGTCCATGAAGTAGAAGGCATCCTCTTTTGAGCGGAAGATTGCCTTTTTGCTCTCGTCGGTGGGGTTGAAGTCGAAGTCCACGTTTTTGCCGCTTGCTTTATCTGTTACGCAATAGTTCATTTTAAATCTCCATTCTGATTTTTTTGCTCTTTTCAAGCATACTGATTGTACCGCAACGCAGAAATAATGTAAAGGTATTTTGTGGAAGACAAGCGCTAATCTGACCGAAACTTAGCAAATCTTATTCTGAAGGAGAAAGCACTTCCATTTACGACAGGAACCGCGTCACTGAATCATGGAGCACGGTAATAGGAGTTGGAGGTCGCTGTCGCTCCCTTCCGTGCAAATGCTTCAGTGCCACGAACCCTGCCTCCATTGCAGTGCTTTCTCAGTCCCTTGTGAAATTTTCCGTCTCAACTTAGAACTCATGTCTTCCGCGTGCTCTTCGACACAAAGACAAGCGTAAAGGAAGTGAAAATCTAAAGGGAGGTGAGCCAGGTCCTCACGACGTTTTTCAGCTCCGTGAAATCAATGGCGAAATCAGTGCGGGCTGCCTCCACTTTGGTAAAATCTTCTTGTTTTGCGGCCTCATCCATTGCGGTCGCGCTTGACTTGAGTTTTCCCGAGCTTACGGAACCTGAGCTTCCTTTGAGCGTGTGGGCAAATTTTTCAATCACCGTGAAATCTTTTTCTTCTTTGGAAAGCTCCTCCTTGATTTTGGCGAGCAGGTCCTCCGTTGCGATCATGTATTTTTGCATGATTGACTTCGCGAGGATTTTGTCCTCCCCAACCGTGTCCATGAAATCCGCGACATCCCAAAGCTGATTCGTCGTGTTGTTGATGTCGGTAAGCGAGATGATTGATTTCGCATTGGAGATTGACAGGACTTCACTCCATTTTTCGAGGGTCTGTTTGATTGTAATCCGCTTGAATGGTTTTACCAGAATGTCGTTGATTCCCTGTCTTCGGTATTCGACGAAATCATCCTTGTCATTGTTCGCCGTACATGCGATGATGATTCCCTTGTATCCCATGTGCCTGAGCTCAACCGTCGCGTCAAGTCCGCTTTTTACCGGCATGAGCATGTCCATGAAAATCATGTCCGTCTGGGGATGCTTTTTAATCTGCTCCACGGCCTCCTGCCCGTTTTCGGCAAGATAAACCGTGGCTCCGTAATGTTTCAGGAAAGTCTCTATTATCTTTTGGTTCACGGGATGGTCTTCCGCCACAAGAATGTTCTTTCCCGTCGCTACGTTCGAGTCGTCAAAAACCTTCGTGCATTTTTTGTGCTCGCTTTCGTCGGTCTCGTCGCTTAAGATGAAATTTGGAGTCTCGTTTTCGGCATGGGGCAGGTCCATTGACTGTGTGAATGACTCCACGAGCGTGTTCAAAAGGGAGTTGCGCTTTATGGGTTTGTAGAGATATCCGTTGAACCAGTTGAGGAGCTTCATCTTCGCGTCTCCACCGAGCTGTCCTTCGGGAATCATCAGGTAAAGGCGCAGATTGTTGATGTCCGCGTCGTTGTTGATTTCAGCCGCAAGTCTCCATCCGCTCCACACGGGCATAATCATGTCGATGAAAGCGATTGTGAACGGATGTCCTGAGAGTTTCGCCGCCTTGATTTTTTTCAGTGCCGTAGGTCCGCAGTCAGCAGTCTCCACCGAGTGAACGCCCATGCCCAAAAGCTTGTCCGTGAGGCTGTTGAGTCCAAGAGGATTGTCGTCCACAATCAGTACGCGCGTGGATTCCGGGACTTCCAGTTTGAACGGTTTTCCGTTGTCAAGGTTCGCGTTTTTGAGGGGAAGGGTGAACCAGAAGATTGAGCCTCCCGTGGGATTTGTCCTCATCCCGATTTCACCGCCCATGATTCTCACAAGGTTCTGGCAGATTGAGAGTCCGAGCCCCGTTCCGCCGAATCTTCTTGTCGTAGATGCGTCCACCTGGTAGAACCTGTTGAAGATAAGCTGCTGTTTTTCCACCGGCACACCGATTCCCGAGTCCATCACCTCAAAATAGATGTCTCCGTTGATTCTTCGGATTGAAAGCTGCACGAATCCGCTTTGGGTGAATTTGACCGCGTTTTTCACGAGGTTCAGTAAAATCTGCTGTACGCGGGTGGGATCTCCCATGACCATTTTCGGAATGGAGTAATCTATGGTCGTGATGATTTCAAGTCCCTTGTTGAAGGCCTCAATGCAAATCAGGTCGGCCACTTTTTCCGAAAGCTCAATCAGGTCAAAGGGAATGTTTTCCGGCTTGAACTCGTCCGATGTGATTTTCGTGTAGTCGAGCACGTCGTTGGCAAGCTGTAGGAGTACGTTCGCGCTGAATTCAATCTGCCTTACATATTCCCGCTGCTCCTTGTTCATGGATGTGTCCTGAAGAAGCTCCGTCGTACTGATGATTGTCTGTATGGGAGTCCTGATCTCATGCAGGATGCTCGCAATGAATCTGCTGCCGTTTTCTATGGGTCCGTTCTCCATGATGCCACCGTCCTTTTTTCAGAGGCTTCTATGAGTTCAGGATTTCCATAGTCTTTGCCACGATTACCTGCGGTTTCTGAGGTTTTGTCAGATATCCCTTTGCCCCGAGGCTCAGCGTCTGGATTACGGTCTCACGGCTGTTGGTCTGCGAGTAAATCAGTATGGGGGTCTTGAATTCCGGTTGCGCCTGAAGACTCTGCAGAATCTCAAGTCCGTTCATGTCGGGAATGAATACGTCAAGGATAATCGCGTCGTAGGTCTTGTGCTGCAATCCCTCAATGAAAGCCTTTCCTCCCTCATAGAGATCCGCCTCCACGTTCGCATGGCTGAATGTCCCTTTCAGAAGCTCCCTTATAACGGGGTCGTCATCAACTACGGCAACCCTCATGGCAGTTCCTGAATCATCCGGAGATGACTGTCCGTTGTTGTCCTGTCCGAACTGGGTTCCTATGGTTCCGTTGTCAGCCTCATCATCCGCGGAAAGAATCTTTTCGGAGACCACATCTCTTATGTCCGCCTGCTCGTCGTTCGAAACAAGAGTGTCCGTAACCTCACTGAGCGATGAGACCGCCTGTATGCCGTGGTAAATGGGATGTCCCGCGATGAGATCCTTCGTGAACTGGTTCATGGTGAGTACTTTCACGTTGTTCCTGCGGATTCTCTTTTCCTCTAAGATTGTGTCGAAAAGCAGCTCGAGGTTCGCTCCGTCCATGAACGAGAGATCCATGTCGCTCATCATCAGGATGATTTTCGGCTCGTGCATGTTGTTTTTGTCAAGGATTTCGGCGAGCTTGTACTTGAAGATTGTGATTTTGTCCCTGTTCAGTCCCTGCGCTAAATCCACGAAGATGATGTTTCCGTTCACATGGCACTGGAGTAGACTTGGCGTGGTGTCAAAGGTCAGCACTGTACGCAGGATTTTGGAAATCGCGTCGAAAAAGATGTCGAACTTTATCGGCTTTGCAAAATATTTTACGACACCATATTTCATAAGCGAAACTACCTGGTTGTGCGGAAGCTGGGGACCGCTCAGAATCATCGGGATTTTTACCGCATTCGGCTCCAAAAGCTTTCTGTCCAGAAAATCCTGTATGTCGCTGAGATCCTTGGCAATGTCCACGATAATCAGGTCGGGAAGTCCTGTTATCATTTTCTGAAACGCGTCTTTTTTACTCCCGGCGCTTTCTACCTTGAGAGTGTCGTCGCCGAGCTTGGTTTTGAGGAATTCATCAAACAATACGGATGCGTCTACTAAAAGTACCTTCTTCATAATTGATATTTTATAATATAAATGCTATAATTTCAACTGTAAATATAAAAAATCTAAAGTGAAGAAAAAAAATCTTCCATATAATGTAAATGGATTTTCAAGGGGGGGAATTATGAAAAGCGCTGTTGTTCTTGTTGCTGACGGAACCGAAGAGATTGAGGCTCTGACGGTCGTGGATTATCTTCGTCGTGCCGGTGTGGAGACCAGAGTTGTTTCCGTAAAAAGGGAAAAATCCGTGGTAATGTCCCATGGCGTGAAGGTGGAGGCTGATTTTGACAGCTCTTTGATTTATGACTACATCACTTTGGAGGAGCGTCTTCCCGATGCCCTGATAATCCCCGGTGGAATGCCCGGATCCACCAATATAGCCTCGAACAGGGATGCCCGTGAGCTTGTGTGCCTGATGAACGACAGAGCCCTTCTTGTTTGTGCGATTTGTGCTGCTCCTGCGGTCGTCCTTGCCCCGGCTGATGCCCTGAGCGGAAAGGAATGGACTTGCTATCCTGGAATGGAGGATGAGAAGGGTGCCTCATGCTACAAACATTCTTTCAAAGCTGAGAGAGTCGTGCACAGCGGAAATCTGATTACGGCAAGGGGTCCCGGGGTTGCGGAGGAGTTTGCCATGGAGATTGTGAGAACTCTTGCGGGTGATGAGACTGCCGAAAAAATCAAGGCGGCCAGTGTCCAGAGGTAAGAATCTTTCTTTCAGCAAGATTGTGAAAAAATGGGAAATGTTGGGCAATGCTTCCCGTATTAATCAGCATTTCCTTAGGCGGACGGCAGCTTTTTGAGAGGCAAGGAAAGATATGAGAAAATTATTTTGTTCGCTGATTATTTGCCTTAATCTTTTTGCGCACGCGTTGTATGCAGATGTTGTCGTTTTGACCGATCATTCCAAAATAAAAGAATTATCCTCCTTCAGAATACTGGATGCAATGGACTTGCGGACTGAAAAAAATTATTCATCTGCGGTAAAATACCGGACAATAAATCATGAGGGAGGAATGACGGTGAGGGTTTTGGAAATCCTTAAAAATGACGTGCAAAATGGTGAGCCTGGAAAATGGTTTTATGTCTTGCTGATTTCTCCCATGTGGGTTGAAAGCGGGGAGTGGATAGAGAAGTATCAGAAATTCTTGATTTTCCTCCCTGATGATATGCCTGTCTTTGATTTTGAGGAATGAGCATGAAGGACGCTAAGGTTTTTATCAAAATACTTCTGGCTTTCATGGCTTTTCTTTCACTTTGATACCGACCATGGTGCTGCAAAATGAAAAATGCTGATATGAAAAACCGGACGTTTGTTTTGGGAATAATAAGCTCGACTTTGTTTTTTGTCTCCCTTGCGATAATCCTCTGTGTTGTTTTCGGAATAAAAACTTATTGGAAATACAATGCCCTTCTCATAAATTTTTGTCTCATGTTGATTTTCGCGTCTTTCGTTCTTGGAACTCTCGGTCTGACAAAAGCAAAAAAAGGATGGATTGGAAAGATTTTGTGCATAATTCCCGTCACCTCATTTTGCCTGCTTGCGGCTTTTTTGTTATGGATTTTTATCGGGGTAATGTTTCCGCATAAACTTCCTGCAAAAAAAGACTTGAGAAGAACTTCAGAAATCCTTGAGACTGATTTGTCTGGCGGAAAGTATTTGAAAAGGATAGAGACTCATTGCGGACTGCTTTATGACGGTGATTATTATGCGCAAATAAAATTTTCTGAGCTGGATAAAATTTTGGAAAGCATAAAAAATAATCCGCATTGGAAAAACTCAGCTTTGCCGCAAAGCCTTTTGTTTTTGCTTTATGAAGATGAGCCGGAAGATTTTTTGTGCCTGATAACTGACGAAAGAATGAAGTTTCCCAGGACTGACAGATATTTTTATTTTTTCATAAACCGCTCTGATGAATGTGAGGATCCTGAAAATCGAAACCCTGATTACCTTCTGGACTGGGAGTATTCCTTAAATTTTACAGTTGCCCTCCTTGATTTGAATACAAATATTCTGTACATCTATGAGTTAGATACTTGACTGGTATGGGGACTACTCAAAAAGTTGTTGGGATAAAAGGAAACGCTGATAAATACGGTAAGCATTAATCGGCATTTCCTTGTTATTTCTCATAATTCTTTAAATATGCGTTAGAATCCAGATGCCTAATTGAAAAAAAATAAAATTTTTTCTGCACTTTGATTACCGTGGCGGACTTTTGCGGCTATTAATATAGTAGGGACTTTTTTCTGTGGTTACATCGCAGAATCGTTCCGAATCAAAAAAGCAAGGAGCCGCTATGAGTGAAATTGAAAAATCCTTTTACCATTACA
>DFKI01000010.1 GCA_002373325.1 Treponema sp. UBA3649 | reverse complement strand
AAAATCTACACGATTCGTGGCGAGCAAGTGATGCTGGATTTTGAGCTGGCAGAAATCTATGGTTATGAAACAAAGGATTTTAACAGGCAGGTAAAGAACAATATCGAGAGATTCGATGAGGATTTCAGATTTCAACTGACAGACGAAGAATTTAAGGTAATCTTGAGGTGCAAAAATTCCACCTCAAGTTGGGGCGGAACACGATACAAGCCCTACGCATTTACAGAGCAGGGCATTTATATGCTTATGACAGTTCTGAAAGGCGAGCTTGCGGTTGCCCAAAGCAAAATGCTAATCAGAATGTTCAAGGAAATGAAGCGTTTTCTTCAGAACAACGCGAATATTTTTGCCGAAATCAACACAATAAAACAAAACCTGCTCGATACAAACATTCATCAAAAAGAAGCGGATAAGCGGATTGATGAACTTTTTACGCTTATGGACAAATATAACGTTGAAGAAAAACAGGGTATTTTCTTCCAGGGGCAGATTTTTGACGCGTATGCCAAGTTTGAAAGTTTTATTGCACAAGCAAAAAAAGAAATTATCCTGATAGACGGCTATGTTGACCTTTCTATTTTGGAACGGCTTGCGAAAAAGAAGAAAGGTGTTTTGGCAACAATTTACACAGACCCTAAGACATCGCTTACAGCACAAGACATTCAAAAGTTCAATGCACAATATCCAACTCTTACGCTAAAGCACACTACAAAAATGCACGACAGATTTTTGATTATTGACGGAAAAATTTTGTATCACATCGGGGCTTCTCTCAAAGATTTAGGCAAAAAGTGCTTTGCGTTTGAAGTATTTGATTCAGATTTCATAGCAGATATTTTGGCGAAAGTGTAACAAAGAGATTTGAGAATTGATAATGGAGAATGAAGAATTGAAAACTGAAAATGGAAAGTTGAAAAAATATAAGTTGGGAGAATTATGCAATCAAGATGAAATAGGTATCTATGGGATTCCAGCAACAGCCGAAGAATTTTCTGAGGAAAAAATTAGATATCTTCGTATAACTGATATTTCAGATGATGGTATCTTGCTTGATGATGATAAAAAAAGTGTTTCTGATGATAATATTGAAAAATATATTTTACAAGAAGGAGATATTGTTTTTGCACGAACAGGAAATTCTACAGGACGTGCTTATTTATATGACAAAAAAGACGGTATTTTAGCCTTTGCAGGATTTTTAATAAAATATGGCCTTGATAAAAACAAAGTGAATCCAAAATTTTTACGATATTACACTATAGGAAATACTTATAAACAGTGGGTAAAAAATCTTTCTGTCGGAAGTACACGTGGGAATATTTCGGCAAAAACATTTGCAGAATGTCCAATATCATTACCTGATAGAAAACAACAAGATTTTACTGTTGATGTTCTTTCCTCCCTTGATGACAAAATCGCCTTGATCCGTCGTATGAACGTAAAGCTGGAGCAAATGGCAAAGCGGCTTTATGACCACTGGTTTGTGCAGTTTGATTTTCCTAATGCAGATGGTACCCCTTATAAGGCAAGCGGCGGCAAAATGGTTTGGAACGAAACGCTCAAACGTATGATTCCGGAGGGGTGGGAAGTAAAAAAGATAGATGAATTTTGTCGTATTTTCACTGGAAAAAAGGATGTTAATCAATCTCTAAATTCTGGAAAGTATAAATTCTATTCATGCGCGCCTGGTTATAAATTTTCAGATGAAAAAATATTTGAGGGGAAAGCTATCTTAATTTCTGGAAATGGCTCTTATACTGGAAGAACGATTTTTGTAAATGAAGCATTTGATTTATATCAAAGAACTTATGCAGTTGTTTTAAAAGATAACCTTACAAATTGGCTTGAATATATATTTTTTACAGTGCAACGATTTTTAGCTCCAAAAGTTGGAGGGGGAACTCACGGTTCTGCAATCCCTTACATTGTTTATGATGATATTGCAAAAGAATCATTTGCTTTTTCAGAAGAACTAGTTGCAGAGTTTGGAAAAATTGTAATTCCAATTCTTTCTGAGATAGTAGCAAAAGAAAAAGAAACTCAAAAACTCACCGCCCTGCGTGACAGGCTTTTGCCGCTTTTGATGAATGGACAGGTGGAGGTGAGGTAAAAATGAAAAATTTTAAACTATTTTTATTATATTGTGCTATACTTAAGGATAGAATTTATCGACTTTTAATACAGGAGGTAGAAATATGACTTATGAACGAAGACAAGCTATCGAAGTCTTGGCTGATACTATCAGAACTCAATTGAATGTTACTACTCCTGTTGATATGCAACAAGTTGTCTCGAGCCTTAAGGGGAATTTGGTACCTATTACATTTGAAGATTCATCTATTTCAGGAAGAATTCAAAAAACTGGAGAAACATTTGAGATTTCATACAATGCAGAACATTCTCAACTTCGATCAGAATTTACAATAGCACATGAATTAGGTCATTTATTTCTTCATATGGGGTATTTGGTGAATCCAGATAAGTGGAATGCAATAGATGAATATTATGACTCTCCTAAATATAGACAGGGATACTCTGAAGAGGAGTATGAGGCAAATCAATTTGCAGGTGCATTTTTGATGCCTGAGAAAGAATATAGACAGTTTATTAGAGAACATAGTAAAGATAATCGAATTAATGTCAATTTGATAGCAAAACACTTTAATGTATCTTTCGATGCTGCATTAACAAGAGGTAAATGGCTTGGAATCTTCCAGTGGTAATGAAATATCTCCGTTAGATTTTTCTAAAATAGATATAAATATCTTAAATGCGGAAAATAGTTCTTCTGAAAAGAATATATATATTTTTTTCTCGTTTGATTTAGTCGGTTCAACAAAATTTAAGGTGGAAGAACCTTCTAGTTGGCCTTTTATCATTTTTAAATTTTATGAATTTATTTATAATGAAGTTAAAAACAAAATCCCTCAAATTCTGGTATGGAAATATCTAGGTGATGAAGTTCTACTATATGTTTCAATTCAAGATTTTGAATCTGATGCTATGATTTATGAAATTCCAAATTTGGTTTTTACCATTCAGTCAAAGGTTGCTACTGATATCCAGACATTAATCAACAATAAAAAGCTAAATTTGGATATAAAATCTACTATCTGGATAGCTGGTGTAAAAAATGTGAAATCTCAGGTATTCAATCCGAATGATATTTCAGTGATTGATAGTAATTATCAAAATTTGAGAATGTCTCTAACAGTAGGCAATCAATTACAAGTTGATTTTCTTGGCCCTGATATGGATACAGGATTTCGTGTAGCGAAATTTGCTTATCATCATAAAGTTGTACTAAGTGCAGATTTTGCATATTTATTGTATCGTATGAAGAAACCTAAGAAACAAAAAGGTATTGATGATTGTATCAAAATTGTATCGTTTGAAATTCTAAAAGGTGTATGGAACAATAAATATTATCCAATTATATGGTATTACCCAAATTGGAAGTGTATAGAAAAAGATTTTCTTTATGCTGATCATAAAGAAAATGAAATTGTTGATAGGATATTATCTAATAGAATAGAATCTATTAATCGGCTTGAAAATGTATATGAAGAGCTAGGAAAACTTGAATATATTGATGGTTTTGTTGAAGAGTGTATTGCAATAAATTCTTCTAGTGAAAAAGAAGCTTTTGTTATTTCAAATGAAAGCAAATGATTTGTTTAGATTATCTCTCCCGTCAGCCATATCTAGAACTTCTCAAATCAATAATATCAAATCAGAAAGACAATCCAACCGGCTACTCTTTTGCAATTGACGGTGAATGGGGGTCTGGAAAGTCCTGGATTTTGCAGGAACTTGAAAAGCTGCTTTTAGAAGAGAAAGATAATAAATATTTAATCTTTCATTACAATGCCTGGGAAAATGATTTTTATGATGAGCCACTGGTTGCGATTCTTTCTATTATAATTTCTGAGATAGAAAAAATTTGCAAAAAGGAACAAGTAATAGAAGGTTTATTCGTGTGGAGCCTTATGACACCTCGAAGTCCATTGTCTTGGGCTCTAGTCCCTCGGCTCTTACGGTGAGTCTTGATTTTCCATCCATGTAAGTGGAGCGGAGGATTGCGCAGGCGTGACCTTTGTATGAGAGTGTTTTGCCCTCCGTATAATCTTCGCTCGTGATGGGGTTTCCTGAGCCGAATGCCGAAAGATTTGTCACTCCATCAATCTCCGCCTCAAGCTTAATCTCTGCGTCCGGGACAATGCGTCCGTTTGCGTCCACAATTTCAATCATCACAAATGCAGCGTCGTGTCCGTCTGACCTCAGTGATTTTTTCTCACATCTCAATCTTATCTCCGAAGGTTTTCCCACTGTGAAAAGAGAGTCGCGGCTTATCTCTTGTCCCTTTGTGTAGCTCACCGCCTCAATTTTTCCGCTCTCATAAACCGCTTCGAATTCCGCCAGATTGGGCATGGGTTTTTCAAATGAGACTTTTTTTCTTCCTGCTGATTTTCCGTTTATGAGAATCTCGACTTCCTCCGCTCTGGAAAAGACCGCTATTTTTACGGGCTTTCCTTCGTACCCCTCGTAGCTCCAGTTTTTTTCGAACTGAGGGAAGCCCCAGGATGTCATCATCTCCACTTTGTCAAAATCTTTCGGATGCCTTGTATAAAGGTGAGTCTTTTCGGAGCCCCACACGACGCTCCTGTATTCTCCCTGTGGAAGAAGGATGCCGGTAATGTCGTAGTCAGCGTCCTCCGCAGTCCTGTACGGAAAAAAGGATGTCTGTTGCGGCAAAAGTTCCCAGGGCTTTTTGTTCACTACAGGATCGGTTTTGTCCGCGTAGAATGCTTTTCCAATGCCCGCTTCCCCAAGATAGTCCCACGCCGTCCATGTGAAGTCGCCGATTACATAAGGGTGTGCCTCGATGAACGGCCATCGGTAGCCAATCTCCTTGGGAAAATTCTCGGAGCCCAAAATGACACGATCGGGAAAAAGCTCATGGTCCCTTTCGTAAATGTCCTCCATATAATTGTAGCCCACGATGTCAAGTCCGTTCGTAAAAGGCTCGGTCACACGCTCCCACAGGTTCTCATAAAATCCGCTGTTTGCGTTCTGTGCAAGATTCTGTCCCTTTGCAAGCTCGTCGTCAAGTCCGCTCCAGAGAGAACAGATTCCGTTGCTCACAGGTCTTGTCGCATCCAGTTCCTTGATTGCCCTTGCAAGCCTGGTGGATTTTTCATATCCCTTTCCGAGACCTCCGCGCTCCGGGATTTCGTTTCCGGTTGACCAGATGATTACGGAGGGACTGTTTCTGTCTCTTTTGATGAATGATGTCAAATCTTTTTTCCAGTTCGCCTCAAAATGCTGATTGTAATCTCCGCCTCTTTTTCCGATTCCCCACGCGTCAAACGCCTCGTCAAAAATGTACATGCCAAGACGGTTACATGCCTCGACCAGTGCTGATGACGGAGGATTGTGCGCCGTCCTGATTGCGTTGAAACCGACTTCCTTGAGCTTTTTGATTTTCCTTGCCTCGACCTCATAAAGCGAGACCGCTCCCAAAAGTCCGTTGTCGTGGTGAAGACATCCGCCCTTGAGCTTTACACTTTTTCCGTTGATCAAAAGTCCCCGGACGGAATCTGCGGAGATTGTCCTTACTCCGAAAAGGATTTCCGCCTCGTCAGCTTCCATGTCATCTTTTTCCTCAAGATGCGTCCTGTACTCACCCTTGCTTTTTACGCTCGCTTTGAGCCTGTAGAGATTCGGTGAGTCCGCGTCCCAGAGTTCCGGATTTTTCAGATTGAGCGAAATGTATGCAGTCTCTTTTGAATTTGCCGCGACATAAATCTTTGCTTCAGATGATGCGGCTGTCGTGTCGTTTTTGACTTCCGGGAAAAGGTTCACGCAGACTTCGACAATCCTGTTTTCAAGAGTTTCGTTTGCAATTTCAATCTGTGTCCTGATGAATGCCATGCCGTCGGAAATTTCGGATGTGTATGCGTAGATTCCGTTATCCGCGATGTGGACTTTCGGTGACGTGCAAAGTTTTACTCCGCGGTAAAGTCCCAGCCCTGTGTACCACCTTGAGTTGCTTGCAGAGCCTGTGTTCATGTTCACAGTAATCCTGTTTTCTTTTCCGAAAGAGACGCAGGGAGTGAGGTCAACAAAAAAAGGAGCGTAACCGTAATTTTGATGCGCAATCTTGCAGCCGTTCAAATCCACCGAGACATTTGCCATGGCTCCGTCGAATTTAAGTCCGACCTTTTTGTCCTTCCACTCATCCGGGAAAAAAACGAGCTTTGTGTAATTGCACATTCCGCCGTTGAAAAATCCGCTGTCACATCCTGCAGGACAATCCTTCGAGACCGGGGTTCCAATCATTGCGTCGTGCGGAAGATTTACCGTCTCTCCCGGATTCTCAAGCCCGCCGATGGAATCAAGATAGCCCCATCTGAATGTCCAGTTTTCGTCGAGTGGAAATGATTTCATAAAACGCTCCTTGATTTGTTTTCTGTTCTTTCTTACACCGTGAACTGAACCATCTGGTCGCTGATGTTGCTTATGGCGTCTTTCATTCGGACTGACATGCTCGTGAGGTCGGCTCCGTTCTGGCTTACGTTCTGTGCTCCACCCGCCATATCCTCCATGTTTTCCCGCATCGTGCTTGTGGATTCGGTAAGGCTCGTCATGCTCTCAAGAATCGTTTTGTTTCCGTCCGCCATGTCGTGGGCCGCTCTCGTAACTTCCTCGCTGTGGTTTCTCATCTCCTGAAGAGTGTCAATCATCTGCTTGGATTTTTCGTTCTGCTCTTCCATGGAATTTTTTATCCTCTGCACAAGCTGGTTCGTTCTTGTGATTTCGGATGACACTGCCGTAAATGCCTCGCTTGATTCCTGTGATGCCTCGACCACCTCGTCAATGGAAAGCTGAATCTCCTTGAGCTGCTCTCCGATTTTCTTCGACTGGATTGTTGAGGTCTCCGAAAGATTTCTGATTTCATCCGCGACTACCGCAAATCCCTGACCCGCTACTCCCGCGTGTGCCGCCTCGATTGCAGCGTTCATGGCAAGAAGATTCGTTTTGTTCGCAATGTCCGCGATTGTCTTGTTCGCCACCTGGAGCATTTTTGATTTGGCCTCGATGTTCATAATCTTTTCGCTCACGGCCTTTTCTTTTGTCTGTCCGGATTGCGCCTGCTCGTCCAAAGCGGAGAATGACGTTGCCATCTCGTCCACCACGGAATTTACGCTCTGAATGTTTCCGACCATTTCTTCCACGGAATTTGTCGCGGATTTCACGCCGTTTGCCTGGGTCGTAATCATCTGCTCAAGGGAGTCGATGTTCTTTGCAATTCCGTTCACAGCATGGGCCGCTTCCTGCACGCTGTCGTTCTGAGCCTGAATGGAGTAGTGCACGCTGTCGATGTTCGAGATAATGTGGTTGATTGCAGCCGCCGTTTTTTCCGTGGACTCTCCCATGTCGTTTCCCACTTTGCTCAGCTTTGATTCCGAATCCTTGACCTTCGCGATGATGCTCTGGAATTTCTCAAGGAATTTATTTTCCTCATTCACAAGCTCGTCGAAGACTTTGAAAACCGAGCGCCGCTTCATCGTGACACGTTTTGTCAAATCAGCGTTTCCGCTTGAAAGTTCCGACACAGCGTCTTTCAAAAGTTTCAGCTGATTTACCAAAGTGACTATGGTTGACGTGAGCTCAACGATGATGAAAATTACCACGGCAGCGAGCAGAAGCCAGAACCAGACGTGCTGATAGAAAAATGCTTTTTGCACGAATTGAATGCTTGAGTCAAGGGAACTTACAGCATCCTCACCGTTGGACGCTTTCAGATTAAAGCGGTATTTTCCGGGACGCAGGTTTGTGTATGAGACGTTCCTTGTGCTTTCCCAGTCCGAAAAATCAGCGTCGAATCCGTCGAGCTTGTACATGAAACGGACATATTCCGCGGAGATGAAACTCAGTCCCGTGTATTTTATGCTGACCCTTTTTGTTCCGGGAGGGAGCACAATCGCTTTTCCGTCCGGGTAAATCGTCTTTTCGTCCACCATGATTTTTTCAATGTTCACGACCGGGGCAATTTTCGTAGCGTTCATTGAGCTTGGTTCCGTTACAGCCACACCGTCCACGAGAGGAAACCATACGAGTCCGCGTGAGTCAAAAAGAGCGAGACTTGTGGATGTGACACCCCTTGTTTTTAGTCCGTCAAAGCGGCTGAAAAATTTCGGCGAGAGAGTCTGCTTCTTTCCTTCCGCCATGCTGATTAAATCCTGGACTTTTGCATTGCTCACGCCGTTGTTGCTCGTAAACCATGCGTTGCCCGAATTATCCGCGACAATCTGGAAAATGCTGTCGGTTCCCAATCCCGTGGATTTCGTGTAGTTGAAAAATTTTCCGTCCTTCATCCGGCTCACTCCGGTTCCCGTGCAAATCCAAAGCGCGCCGTCGGATTCCTTGCTGATTTTGAAAATGATGTTTCCCGCGAGTCCGTTTTCCGTCGTGTAGTGATTGGTGATTCTTCCGTTCTCCCATGTCATGATTCCGCCGCCGTCAGTTCCGAGCCACACCTTTCCGTCCGCCGGGTCCTGATAGATGCACATGATGTATTCGTGGGGGAGTCCCGTTGCGAGTGTGTACCGCTCAATCGCCCCCGTGCTTTTTTTCACCACGTTGAATCCGGATGTTGTTCCTATGTAAAGGTCGCCGTTTTTAGAATCTTCCACTGCCACGCGAACCTTGTCTCCGCTAAGTCCCTCCTGCGATCTCCATTGACCGACAAGCTCTCCGTCCGGTGAGAATCTGAGCTGACCGAGCTTCGCATAAGTGCTCACGAGAATGTCTCCGTTTTCGCAGGTTCCCACGTGCCTGACCCTCGCACCTTCGCAGAACCGGGTAATCGCATTTTCCTCGCGGATCGGCGTGTAGGTGCCTCCTGAAATCCTGTAGCAGATGAGTCCGTTGTTGCATCCGAGCCAGATTCTTCCGTCCTTTCCTTCTCCGATCGCATTTACCGATGTGGAAAGCGAGTATGTTTTGAAAAGTCCGTGGTTCATCTTCAGGACACCCGATCGGTCCGTCGCAATCCAGATGTTTCCCTCGTTGTCTTCAAGAAGCCGGTTCAAACTGTTGTCGGGAAATCCGTCGCTTTCGGAGTAGCGGTAAAACTTTCCGTCCTTGAGGATTGAGATTCCTGCGTCGGTTGAAAACCACATGTTTCCGTTTTTGTCCTGAATGATGCTGTTGATGAGAGTTCCGTTTTTTGTCCCGCCTGAAACATCGTAAACCGTCTCGTCGCTTCCTGAGACTTTCACCGCGTAGTATGGCTCAATTCCGTACCAGAAGGCTCCCGATGAATCCTGTGTGATTGAGTTCGCGCATGCGTTTTGAAGCCGCTCATCCTTGAATGTGTATTTTGAAAATGACTTGTCATAGCAGTAGATTCCGCCCTTTTCCGCAGTGGCAATCCAGATTCGTCCCGACTTGTCCGCATAGAGTGAGTTGCAAAGTCCCTTTAAGTCGGTGAAGGATGATGTGTTCGGCGTGTTGATTTTGAAATCCTTTGAGATTGTGACGATTCCTCCCGCGGTCGCAACCCAGACATTCCCGGATTTGTCTTCTGCCAGTGCCCTGATTGAGTTGTTTGGAAGTCCGTTTTCCGTGGAGAAAGAAAGAATCTCCTCGTCGCTGTCCATCACGATTCTGAAAAGTCCCTCGTCGTTGCTTCCCGCCCAGATTGCTCCGTCCGAAGTCTGAAGAAGTGCCCTCGTGGATGCGAAATTGTATTTCGGGTCGGTTCCGTTGTTGTAGATTGAAAACTCCGCTCCGTCAAAACGCGCGAATCCGCCGTAGGTTCCGATGTAGATGTAGCCGGTCGAATCCTGGATGATGTCCGTGATTGTGTTGCCGGGAAGTCCGTCCTCGCTTGTCCAGCCTCGTGTCACAAATTCCGACATGAAGTCATCGTCGCTTTGTGCGCTCAATGCCGTAGTTGCAAGAAAAATCAGTCCAAGAGAGATAATACCGGAAAAAAGTCGTTTCATAAGTCCTGCTGCCTCATAGTCAATATTCTCTCCATTATATCCCATATCCGCAATATTTTCCACAAAAAAATTGATTTTGCAGATTTTTATAGGGGTACGCTGATTTATAGCACCATGTCATTGCCGGACTTGATCCGGCAATCCCTTTTCAATAGAGATTATCGGGTCACGCCCGATA
>DFKI01000120.1 GCA_002373325.1 Treponema sp. UBA3649 | reverse complement strand
CAGGCATACTACGCGAAAAAGCAGGGCCTCAAGGGAGTGACCACCGAAACAGGAGCAGGTCAGTGGGGAACCGCAATGTCCATGGCATGTGCCTATCTCGGGCTTGACTGCATCGTCTACCAGGTGAGATGCTCCTACGAACAGAAGCCGCAGAGACGCGAGGTGATTCGGACATACGGAGGAAAGGCAATCCCCTCGCCGAGCATGGAAACTGAGATTGGACGGAAGATGAACGCTGATTTTCCCGGATGCTCTGGATCGCTCGGATGCGCAATCAGTGAGGCGGTCGAGACTGCGACAAAAACCGAGGGATACCGCTATGTTTTGGGAAGCGTCCTGAACCAGGTTCTCCTGCATCAGACTGTGATCGGACTTGAGGCAAAAATCGCGCTGGACAAATACGGAGTGAAGCCCGACATGATAATCGGATGTGCGGGAGGCGGCTCAAATCTTGGAGGACTCATCTCTCCCTTCATGGGTGAAATCCTTCGCGGTGAAAATCAGTACCAGATTATCGCGGTGGAACCTGCAAGCTGTCCGAGTTTGACGCGGGGAGTTTTTGCATACGATTATTGCGACACAGGAAAAGTTTGTCCGCTCCAGAAGATGTACACGCTCGGAAGCCAGTTCATGCCAAGCCCGAGCCACGCAGGAGGATTACGCTACCACGGAATGAGCTCCATCCTGAGCCAGCTTTATCACGACGGTCTGATGGAGGCACGCAGCGTTGAGCAGACATCCGTTTTTGAGGCAGCCGAGCTTTTCTGCCGCACGGAGGGAACCTTGCCCGCACCCGAGAGCAGCCACGCAATCAAAGTCGCCATTGACGAAGCGTTGAAATGCAAGGAGACCGGTGAAGAAAAAACAATTCTCTTCGGACTGACCGGAACCGGCTACTTCGACATGATGAGCTACGAGAAATTCAATAACGGAACCATGACCGACTACATCCCCACCGACGAGGACATAAAAAAAGCCACCGACCTGATTCCGAAGATTTAATCCTTCACAGGGATTTGTCGGATTCTGATATTATCGGACCTGTGTTCCATGTCATTATTGGACTTGACCCGATAATCCAGATAAAAAGAGATTCCCGCGTCGGTGCGCGGGAATGACAGTTTTCGGTGCGCGGAAATGACACTTGGTAGTGCACGATGGTGACACTGGATGAATCACAATCACGTCAATGGCACAGAATATTGTACCATTGAATCTCCTGAATAGCCTACTCAACCAAACAGTTGTCTGATTTTTGTGTGGTGATTGCTTTTCCGTCCGCAACGAGTTTTGTGCCTGACACATTCGCGGTCTTTCCGTTTATGTGAATCTCAACCTTGAAGAACCTGTCGGCGTCAATCTTGGCAGGCTTTTCGGCGGTTGGGTCGGCCCCTTCCAAAACTACGGGAGTTCCGGGAGCTGCCCAGGGAGCCGTAAGAAGCTCAACCTTTTCCTTTCCGTCCTCCGTATAATCACAGGCGAGAAGCATTCCGTGGCTTTCGACTCCGCGCATCTTTCTTGGAGCAAGGTTTGCGGCGATGATCACGTGCTGGCCAATCAGCTCTTCGGACGTGAGATAGGGACGGAGACCGCTCTGGATGATTCTTTCGGTTCCGCTTCCGTCGTCCAGATGCTCAATGTAAAGCTTCTCTCCCTGGGGATTGTTTTCCACCGTGAGGATTTTCGCCACTTTGAGCTCAACATATTTGTTGAAGTGTGCGACCTGATCTTCCGCAAGCTTCGGTCCCTCATCCTTTTTTGCCTCGGGCGCGGATTTTTTCGTCTCTTCCTTTTTCGGCTGTGACGCTGCTGACTGAGGAGCCTGATTTCCCTGTCCCTTGCTTTCGTTCGCCATGAGATATTCCAAATCCATCTCACCCGCGACGCACGGAACTCCCACCTGCCAGTTCTCAAGAACCTGAGGATGCACCTCACCGAAGATTCCGACCTGCTTTCCGTTCACGATGATTCCGGCCTGTCTTCCCGGGATAAAGCGCGGGTCATCGGTCTCCCTGACCTCGTATTTGTGGTCCAGATAATAGAGGAGAGTGCTGACCTCACTTGCCGCGTCGTTGAAGTTCGCGTTGTTGGCGGAAGTCAAAAATCCAAGGCTCTGGATTGTGCGTGTGCCGGTCTGCTTTTCCGTGGGGTCGATGTAGGCGATTTTTCCCACCTCGAAGATTTTGTGCGGGTAGACGGCATTTCCGCTCTGTGCCTCGGCCTCGAAAAGACTTGCGATGATTGAGGGACGGATGAACTGATAGTTTTCGCTCATGGGGTTCGCAATCTCAATGACGTTCTCACCGCTTATGCCCATGTTGTCGATGTAGGTTTTCTTTGAGCCCAGGTAGTTGAAAATCATCTCCTGATAGCCCATTCCCACCATGATTTCCTTGACCTTGCGGCTGTACACGGTGATGGGAAGAAGACGGCCCACGGTAAAATCATTCGGAGCTGCCGGTGCGAAGAAATCAAGGTCCATGCCGATCATCACGTCCTCAATCACATCGACCTCATGCAGGAAGTCGTTTCGGTAGGGGGCGGGCTTTACGGTAAAAATCGTCTCGTTTCCATCTTTTTTAACGCTGACATCGTTTCCCATTCTCTTGAGTGCGTCCGTCACCTGGGCCTCGGTCAAATCGGCACCGAGTTTTTTGCAGATTGCGCTAAGGCGGGCGTCGGTCGTGGGCTGGAAATAATATGGAGTAACCACGTCGGTACCGAATCCCGTGTCGTAGGCGTGGTGGATTTTCACCGGGAGGATTTTGTATCCAGCGTCGAAGAAATCACAGGCAACGATATTCGCGCTGAGCATGAGGCTTCCCATGTCGTCTCCGGTAAGCTCCACGAGAAGGTCACTGTCTCCCACCTCCACGGCTCCGAGATGAGCAGAGTTGATAATCGGTGCCATGGAAAGAACCTCGTTGTTGTCGTCCACGAGCAGGGGATATTTTTTGAAATCCTTGAGAATCCATCCGTAGTCCTTTCCTTTCGGGTGGGTCTGGACGATTTCGCGGAGAGTCTGCTTTTCACTTCCCTGGAGCGGAACAAAACTTGTCTTGTCCGGGTCGGCTGCGGTCTGGTGGACGGGCCATTTAATCTGGGACTGACGGTACACACCCATGGAGATTGTCTTTCTCTTGCGTCCGAAGTTCCAGCAGAGTTTTTCCTGGGTCTGGATGATGTCCTTGAGCATGGGCTCGTCAATCGGTTTTCCGCTGATTACGAATGCGACGAGGTACGGGCGGATGTCCTTGAGTTCAGGGGCGACATCAATCACGCGGCCTCCGAAATCCTTTAGATTGTCTTTTGTGGAAAGGAAAGAGCTGTAGTCGGAATGAGGGGCTCCCTCGTATTCCCTGAGACAACGTGCGATTCCGCCTGTGGACCATAAATCCGGGCGGTTCGTGTCATTCAACTCAATTTTTATTACGCGCTCATTTTCGCTCTGTGACTCATCGGGCTTTTCGTCAAGCTCGGCTTTCGCATGGGTGAGTTTTTTCTCAAACAAGTCATCCATCGCATATTTTTTTCCAACAAGATTAAAAAAAAGTTTTTCGTTGACTTCTACTTTTGGCATGATTTCCTCTTATCGACCGCACCCATTGTCCGGGGGCCCTTTTGGTTTTCAAAAACTGTTCCATTATAACAGAAAAAGGCATGGGTGTCTAGGGAAATACAATTAATGCAGAAGGCAAGTGCAAATCTAAATGGAACTTGGAATTGTAAATCTAAAAGAGGAAC
>DFKI01000095.1 GCA_002373325.1 Treponema sp. UBA3649 | reverse complement strand
GAGACACCGACAATAGAGGAAGCCCGCCGCCCCACCGAGGAGACACCCGAGGCCGTCACACCGACAGTTGAGGTACCCACAACCACCGGGGAAAACACAGCTGCCGTGACACCTGAAATCAACTTGCCTGAAATCAGTGCGCCAAAAATTGAAGTTGCGCCAAAAGTCGATGTTACGCTGCCTGAAATTGATTTTGAGCCGAAAGTTGAGACAGCCCCTGTAGCCGAAAAAACACGTGCGGATGACATAAAGGATGACGTAAGCTGGATAGACGACCTTCCAGAGTTCGCCATGCCTGAGCCTGTGGTCGAGGAAAAATCACCTGTGGCAGAAACCGTAGCAAGCGATAAGATTCCAGAGCCTGTCATCCCGGAGATTAGCACAACAGCGGATATCAATCCGGAACTTAGCGAGCCGACGGTTTCCGTAAGCAAAACAAGTGTTGAGCCACCCGCCGTGGAGAAAAAATCAAGGGAGCCGGTCTTTGAGACACCCGAGGTAATCATCGAGAGCACGGACGACTTCATCGCTGAGCTTGGACTGGACGAGGAAGATGTGTTCGGCGCGCTGATGGATGACTTTGACAATAACAATGACGACGAATTTGCAGGAACTCCCATAGAAAAACTGATTATGGAGGATGAGAGGCCTGTAAGCGACTTCGGACCAAGCCTTGACCTCATCACAAAAAATGATGAGGTGGCAAAAGTGGACGATCAGACGAACGTGCGGACCGACGAAATCCCCGTGGTGGAAAGAAAGGCACCGCGTTTTTCAGCTCCCCCGTCATCGGAATGGGTTCCTGAGGAAGTGTACAATGCGAAAATCATTCCGGGCATGAAAACCTACGAAGAGGAAATGGAAAGCTACGGAAAGGACAAATCCTATCTCTATGAGGACAACACCGGGCTTCTTTCCGACGACACCGAGGAAGCCATTGCCATGGAGATAGCGATGGAGAAAATCAACGCGGAAGAAGAGGAAAAAAAGCGTCTCGCACTGGAAAATTGGGACAAGGTGGATTATAATTATGAGGATGAGACCGGGGATGGAGAGAAGAGGACCGTGGATTTCTCGAATGACCCGCTTTTCTCTTATCTTTCGGACAGCGTGCTTGATGAGATTCAGACCGTGAGCATCGTGGACAAAATCCGTGAGCAGGGACAGAAAACCCAGAGCGAAAGATATCTGGAGAAGAAAAAGGGACTCCTTGCCAAGACCGCCGAGATTGTGGAAAAAGAGGCGGAGGAAAAATCCAAGAAGACTCCCAAAGTGAAAAGGACAGTGGTTCCCGAGCCTGTTGAGGTTCCGATTGCGGAGACCAGCGAGGGTGTCCAGAAAGCGGATGAAAAGCTTGCCATGACACTGGCGACTGAGAAAAAACAGAATATAATAGAAGAAAATGATTCACTCCAAAAAGACACTGTTTTGGATGATTCTTTTGAGACGAAAAAGAGCGGAAGCAAGTGGCCCTATGTCGCGGGCGGAAGCGGATTGTTCGGACTTTTTATCCTTTTCCTGATTGTGTTCTGGAAGAGGGACGACGATGATGATGAAGAAAAAGACTCGCTGGAAAAGCAGGGGGTAAACGTATGAAAAAAGGTTTTGGAAGAAATTTTGCTTTATTGATTGCATTTTTGAGCCTGTTGATTTCAGGCTGTGACTCCTGGATGACGGGAGACCACTTTTTTGACACGATCGCTGAGGAAGTTAAATATGCGAACGCGGAGAATATTCCTGTCTTTGTGCGATACCCGAACAGAGACATGGGAGAGACAAGTCCAAACGGAAACTCCACGCAAAAAGTGGACATTCCCTTTACGATTACTGCCGTGGATGCGAACGCCTATGGATTCTACAAATGGGCAGCCTTTTCCACCGAAGATTTTAAGACAATCAGGCAGTATAGCGACATTCTTTTTACGAATGATGAGCAGTATGAGCAATCCCTTGCGCAAAAGGAACTTCCGGAGACAGAGGTTGTCTTTGAGGATAAAATGAATCCCGTCACTACGGTGAAAGTCCTGAACAACAGAAGGGATGTTTTTATCATGCCGATTTGTGTGGAGAGACCTTATGTTGATTCCACAAACCCTGTTGACAAGGCGACTGAGGTTGTAAAGAACTCTCAGATAAGCATTGTTTTCTCTTCTCCGATGGATTCGGCTTACCTGATTGATTCGGATGGCTCTTTGAACTATGATTATGTTAATATTCAGCCTTTCATGGGTGCAGGAGAACATAAATCTTGGCGAGAACTGGAGGACTATCTTCCAAGCGGGACAAAGATGATGGCATCGCTTTCTCCTTCAAAGAAAACCCTTACAATCACTTTGCCGCAAACCAATCCGCCGACCTATTTCCCGCGCATGTCATTTAATATCAGTGTGTCTAGCGAGGTGAGGGACATCCTTGGCTATGAGATGGCAAAAAACTATGATTTTTCGTTCAGTGCAGGAAGCGAGCTGGATCAAACCTGCCCGATGGTAATGGTCCTTGAGGTCGGAACAACGTCGCTTCATAAAAATACTAGCGATAATGATGATATTCCCCGCGTGGGACCGAAACTGAATTTCCGTGCGTGGATAAGTGATAAAACCAAGAGCACCGATACGGAGGGCGTGGAAACGAACGTCGCTCTGATAAAATATGTCGTGGAGAGAATTCAGGATCCTGATTCAAGCGTGAACCTTGCCGCAGCGGCCATTGACAGGATAGATGAAGAATTCTCGTATGTTCCGGGCGGTAACTTGTCCATTTCTCCTTATGTGGACAGTCCTGACGCAACCGGAATCATTCTTCCGATTGACTTGACCGCGTACAGCGACGGACTTTGGAAACTTACCGTCTGGGCAACGGACATGACAGGAAACGAGGGTGATGTCAACGATTCAAAGAGGAGTTTGGAAATTGGTGATGAAGAAGCTCAGTGCAAATATCTCTACTTCATAAAAGACACGCAGGCTCCTACGGGAACGGAATGTGCGGATCAGATTGTGGCTGGAAATGCGGACGCTCCTTACGGTTGGTTCAACAGGGGCAGCATGGAGGGCATTCAGGTGAAGGAGTCCTCCGCCGGGGCAATCAGGGACAATCCGAACTTCTCGAACGTGTTCAAGTCACCCAAGGTCTGGTGGGCTTTCTACGTGGGCAATGACAGCGAGTCCTGGAAAAACTCAATGACGGCTGAAAGTGATGCATGGCAGGAAGTCTCCTCAACGGACGTGGACTTGAGCACTCTCCTTACGAATTCCATAGACGTTAATTCCGTGGTGGACGGAGTTGTTGAGATTTTCGCCATGTTCAAGGACGACGTGGGAAATGTCTCCGATCTTGTGAACCTTCAGGCTGTAAAATTTGACGGAACAAAACCTGCTGCGGGCACCATGAGCTGGATTTCACCTGATAGAGTCCCCGCAGGATTTGCAAGCGACAAGGATCTTACAGACCAAACTCTGGTCATTCCGTTTACCGAAAGTCTTTCCGGAGTCAAGAGGGTGTCCATAAGCGTGGAAGGACCTTCCGACACGTTCAAGAAAGCCTTCGACAACACGGATTTCAGAATCAGCGTGAAGGATGCGGAGGGAAATCTTCGTCCTCTTGCCCTTGACCCGGACACACCCAAGCCGACTGTGGGAGGAATTCAGAACTGTCTCATAGCAAGCGCACCTGTCTCAAGCACGACGGACACTTTCCAGAACGCTCTCTACCTTGAGAACCTGAGGATTACGGATGCGGCGACGGTTCCGGAAGGCAACTACACGCTCAAAGTGAAGCTCTACGACTCTGCCCTGAACGAAAGCGAGGTGGAAAAATCCATCGTCATCTCAGTGGACAACGTTAATCCTGTAATCAAGGAGATTTTCGTCGAGGATGCCGTGCAGTTTGCGACACAGGCTGAGGATCCTGATGATGATGACACTTACCACTATTATCTTCCTTCCACGGTCTATGACTCAAGCGTGGAGGCGAACAAGGTTACTCTGGACATCTCGGTGAAGGAACAGACATCCGGACTTTACACCCTCACTTTGGGCGGAAAAGCATCTCTCACGGAAAACTCTGCTGTAAGCATTAAGGATTCCAGCGGAACGGCTATCTCGGCTCCGGTTACTTTGGACACGACCACGAACACGGTCACTTTCACCAAAGAACGCTCCGTAAAGGATGCGACGGAAGCAGGTGTCACCATAAAAATCACCAACGTGCTTGTTGAAAAGACGGACGGCTCAAGGTCAATCTCCGTTTCCACAAAAGACTACGCAATGCGTGATGCCGACAACAACGGTTTCAGCACACTGAGCTTCGACGGGGATTCCAGCGCGTATAGTTTCGTCTACATGGATCCTGCGAACAGCTCACCTGCGGCTCCAAGCTCATTTACGGTAACAGGAGTGAATGAGGGACTTCCTTCTGGATATGCAAGGGGCACGGATGTAAATGCGGTCGTGACATTCCCTGTGCCAAGCGGAAGCGGACTTAAGAAAATCAGGTTTACTGGACTCAAGTTCAAGAGCAGCATCCCTCAGTCCCAGATATGGCAGGGCGGAAACAGAATCCTTGACTATGGGCTTGAGAATGATGGCAGTACAATCGTGCTTGACTATCCTGTCACATCGGGTACGGACGTAACGCTCACCTTCAAGAACATGATTCTTACGAGCACCACACAGGGAAGCAACAGCCTCTCCGTAAAGTATGACTATCTTGCGGGATGGCAGAGTCCTGAGAAAACAACTTCCATAATCTACGACTCAGTGAATCCTGAGATTGGAAGCGAGGTCATGAAGTGGGTCGTGAAGTCTGGCAGCAGCGAGAATCCGGGAGTGAGCAACGCGGCTACAGTCAGCAACCAGTACCTTATGATTCCGGTGACGGAGACGAATTCCGGAGTGCACAAAATCAAGATTGAGGTGACTCAGGATGACGATGATGGAAACACTTTGGGCACTACGTCAGCGTCCTGCGCTTCCATAGCTTATCTTGGATATTCTGACACGAGCTCTTCGTCTAATGGCGGCGGCTCTAGCGTCTCTTACACAAACTCAGGAAATGAAATCACCATAAGCAACCCTGCGGCATACGGAAAACACAAGTATTACTACATCCGAGGCATAGAGATAAGCGACTCCGCGACGATGGAAGAGGGCAACTACACCCTGCACGTGACCCTCTGCGACTATTCCGGAAACGTGAGCGAGGAAAAGACCATTGTCATGAGCAACGACTCCACAAAGCCTGTGGTATCAAAGGCATGGTTTGACGGTATTGTGAATACGGCCCTTAACCCCCCCAGAACCTACACTACACAGAGTACAAACAACACGCTCTTTGTAAAACTGACGGAAAACGGAGCGGGCTTAAAGACCATTTATCTGAATCATTACTCAGGATATGATCCCTACAAGTCTACTTACGCCAATTGCCGAAACATATATCCCACGTCAAGCACCAAGCTCTACAAGTCGGATGACGGTGGAACAACTTACACCGAGGTTACAGGCATCTCTGTAAGTACAAGCTCTCGAGTCATCTCCATACCCCAAGAAAAGGCGATAAGGGGAACCGACGTGATTCTGAAGATTACGGCCCTTGAAATAGGGGACACCAGCAAAAAGAATGATTGTGCCGCGTCCGTGCGTTTGGACCTGACGGATTATGCGACCAACGAGAACACTCATTCCAACACTGTCGGAACAGATGTGGCGGCCATTGCGGAGGATAGCGCTCCATCAAGCATTAAATCAGGCTATTCTGTAATCAGTGACAGCGGCAAAACACTTTCAGGCTCAAGTCTTTTGAATGACAGCTCCTCCATTACCGCTTATTCAGGCTACACAAACAGTCCTGTCGTCAATCTTGAGTTTAGGGTGAACGAATATGCTTGGTCCAGTGATGTAACGGCTCCGTCCGGACTCAGGGTGATTAAGCTTGAGGGCGCGAGTTTCATTGCTGATTCCGCAAAGAACGGCACTAACGGAACTTACGTGCAGTGGGTTGAGTATTGCAACAGCGACGGAGGACATGCGAACTTCAATAGCCTTACAAGCACTGGCGGAGGTAACACATCTACAGATAGCGCTACTTATAAGGGTCAGTATTTTATAGAGAGCAAGACAAGCATAGAAGAATGTGGTTTCGGCACGGAAGAAGCTGAAACAGGATTCTATCTTGTGGGTGACAAAACACTTGTCTTCAGGACTCCGATGAACGTATGGGACAACTTCAGGTTCTACTTGAAAAATATAAAGCTTGATTCCACAAGTTCGGACGGAACAAAATCCGTGACGGTGAAAGTCTTTGACACGGCGAGTCAGCTTGCCTCCACATGTTCCACTAATGCCCAGGCCTCGGTCAGCATCACATACTGCGCGGACAAGCCTTCAATCTCACTGTTCGGCTCGTCATCCACGGACTTGGAGACAATATCCTCCACTGATGATATTAATCGTCTTGTGCCCATGAACTATGGTATTCAGGCCTATGTTGACACCGCCACGAGCAGGGTTTTCGTCTATACAGCAGGCGCGAAACTTGGAACCAGAACAGGAACCGTTAATTCACCTTCCGGAAGCGGAGCCTACAAGGGAGACAATAACTACGTTCAGTACTTCAACCTTAATATCACTTCAAGCTCCTGCGCGAAGCTCTACAAGTACGCATGGACTACAAACTCTGCTCTTCCAAGCTCATGGAATTCAACTTCGTCCTCCTACAAGGTCAATGTGAACATCCCCAGCATAGTTCCCGACGTGGGGGACAATGAGGGCGGTGTGTATGTTTACCTTCATGTGGCCGACTATGCAGGAAACGTCACCACCAAGCGGATGAGCCAGTACAAATGGGTTGACCAGAAAAAATCCACTGATAACTTGACGTTCCCTAAACTGAAGGAGAACGTTGATAAGAAATATCTGGAGGAAAGGGACGGATATGACCACTGCTACATAGAATACGCGGGTCCTGATGGTGATGGAAATCCCGTTTTCAGACTCACGCTTCCAAAGTCCGCTCTGGGACGCAGCCAGAAGATTTACGTACCTGAGAATTGGTTTGAGCGGGGCAGTGGCGGAAAGGCATCCCCGATTTACGGCTACTCTCTAGGATATCTGAAGACTGACCCTGCCGTATCAGGAAGTGTGGCGGCGAATATTGCTAATGCTAAGCGTGATGCGAACGGTCCCTATCTTGAGCTCCCGGCAAGTAAGAGCGATGGATCTTTCGACGGATTTAATAACTACGAAAACCACTACGACACCTATGTCTATATCTACGACAGCTGCGGTGGCTACCTCACGACGGCATTCTATGTCACCATCGACCAGACTCCGCCTGTTTTCGAGGTTGGAGTTCTGCAAGATGACGGACAAACTCCTGAGGCAGGCGTGTATACAAAGTGGGAAGGATCCAGCTACATTAACAACTACAAAACAAGGTTTAGTGTTGAACCGGACGGAAGACGCCACATAAGACAGAGACCTGACTCAGACCAGGAGAACACGACAAAGGGTGCGTCCGCAACAAATCCGATTGTGCTCTACGTCAACACAAACAATCCGGAAATACAGCTCTGGACGAACTCAACGGATGTGCTTAAGTTCACTTGTTCCGTGGACGGAGGAACTGCAAGCGAGGTTACGATAGATAATACGAATGACGGAATCTCTACGAACTATATAAGGATTTCCCCGCTTATTTCAGAAACAGGAACTCTGTACAGGTATAGTGCCGTGGACAAGGGAGCCAACGAAAGCGTAATCTACTTCAAGGCATACTACGACCATGAGGGACCTGCAATCACCCCAAGCAACGTGACGAACGTAAACACGATTACGGAAACCGGCGGTACAAAAATCAACTACTTCGGTTCAACCGCAACTGCTAAAATAACTGTTGCCGATGCCCTTGTTGGACTTGCAAGTACAAACGGAGGATTCAGTACCAGCAGTACAAATCTTACATCTCTGACCTACTCATCATCAGACAAGTCTCTCAAGGTAAGCGCTTCGGACGTGTTCGGCAATGTTTCAAATGACTCAATTACGTACAACGAAACCAACAAGTGGGTGAAGGACACTACGAATCCTGGAACACCGACACTTACTTATAACGAGTCTAATCCGTTTGCAACAACAAATTCAATAAGCTCTGACTATAATATATATGGCACAAACGGTCTTAAAGTCAGCAACTCAGGCTCCACTTGCACCGTCAAATTTGCAGGTGGGGTCAGAAAAATAACCGTCAAGCCAAAGGCTTCGTCATCAGATAGTGATGTCATCGGATATGTGTCTCTTACAAGCACAAGTTACAGGGCGAGTTTCTATTCCGCAAGTTCAAATGACGTTAAGACAAGCTTTGAATATGATGTGTCGCCGACAAGCTCTTCCATTACACGATATATCTATGCGGTTGACAAGGCAGGTAATCCGTCTTCATCGGCCATTACCTTAAAATTGGAGCTGAATGACTCAACTCCAGTGCTTAGCTCGATATCTGGCACGGGCCTTTATTCCAATGGTGCGAGCGGATGGTTCAAGACCGGTGCGAAATTGAACACTACCGTAACTAATTCTCCCACTCAGTATGCCATCGGTTATGGCCACAATTCTGGAGAGTATTCACTTCTTAGCTATAATGCATCAAGCGGCATTACCATTCCTGGTTCTTATAATGGAAAGTCTTCCATTTGGATTGCATTTTATTCCGGTGCATGGGGGGCAGACTATTACATTTCCGCACCAAACGGAACTGTAGCTACTTCAGCTTCGAATAGTGTGACATCATGGACTTTGGACAATACAGGTCCAAGCGGCATTTCCGTCACAGGTGTAAGCGCCAACGGAGCTGGTGGAGACGCATACAAATCTGACAGTGGAACAATTTTCTACAACGGTTCTGCATCATCCATTGACTTTGCAATGACTGCATCAGATGACGCGGGAGGAAGTGGCATTGCAGGATATTCTACGCTTTCGTCGGGAAGTCCAGCGGCATCGGCTAATCTTTCTACATCAGGTTCTCCCACATCTACAAAAATCTACGCATTCGATAATCTTGGAAACAAGGGCGAACTGGATGTTACGTTGAAAATGGACTCTGAGGCACCGAGGGTAAGCATAAAGGAAAATTCAACTCAAGGATGTTATAAGGATGCGAGCAATAAACTTTACTTCAAAGACGACTCTGCGAAACTCAAGCTTGTGATTAATGACTATGCTTCTAGTTCCAGCTCTACGGTTGACGGCTCTGGAGTTTCTGACTCAAGTGTCCTGCAGAATGATAGTGAGATTTCCCTCAGTACCTATACTACTTCGGATGGAAAACTTGTCATTGGATCAGGAAAAATTGTTGATAATGTTGGAAACACCAAGGCCTACGAATTGATTTCAAACATCGAACAGGATCAGACGGCTCCATCGGCTCCATCAGGCTTTAAGTTTATATCAATTGACGGAGACGGAGCTGAGAAGTTCATTACAGGCTCTTCAAGCGGCGGATATTATCCTTCCACAAGTAAAATTTTCTACAACGGAAGTGCAACGCACATAACTCTTGGCTTTACTGCTACGGACTCCCAGAGCGGAATCAAGGGATATGCCACAAGCAGCACGGCAGAAAATCCGACGGAAACGGTTAAGATTAGTCTAGAAGATTCTCCCGAGAGCGTGAGCATTTACTCATTCGACAATGTTGGAAATCCGAGTGACACAGCTATCACAATCAGTCTTGAAAAAGATGAGGACAAGCCTGCAGTTTCAATCGCAAGCATAACTGGAGGAAAGATTTACGACGGTACTTCTGCCTACTACTACAGAGATTCAGGCTCCTATGCAAAGGCAAAGCTTTCCATTACCGAATCTGGTTCAGGACTTGCAACGGACTCATTGAAAAACAATGATGAGATACAGGTTTCCACCTATCTTAACGACACAGACAACGTAGTGGAGATTGAGACCGACAAAATTATGGACAATGTTGGAAATACGTCGTCATACGTACTCAAGTATAATGATAAAAACATTATCAAAGACGATCAAAAACCCGGGGAACCGACAATTTCTTCAATGAGTGCCACAGGAGGATTATATTCATACGATGAGGCTAATAAAACGATTTATTTCAGTGGTTCTACGACGGAACTCGAAATCACTCCTTCGGCAGAGGACAACTTGGGAGGATGCGGCGTAAAGGGATATTCAATGGGTACTGACATAGCAGGTGCGGCAGATAGTGTTACAATCTCTGTTACGACTGTCTCAACTACAGGTGATACTACCATCTACGCTATTGACCATCTTGGAAATGTGTCTGATGCTCTGAACCTTCATCTTGTAAGGGACACTGCGGTACCTGAAGTCTCAATCTCCGGGATAACAGGTGGAAAGACCTATATCAACGGCTCAAACTACTATTTTAAGGATGCAAGTGATGCGGACAAGGTGGAGGCGACTCTCTCCGTTGCTGATTCGCTCTCAGGCATACCGACAAGCGGCTCTCTTGCAGACGGCTCAACGGTCACTGTTTCCGAGCTTCTTAATGACGACGGAAAAATAGTCATTCCAAGCGGAGATATCAAGGACAATGTTGGAAATACCCAGTCCTATGTGCTGAATAAGGTTGGGGATACAGCCTACACATTTATAAAGGATGAGGGTGCACCGACTGATCCAACAGGCTTCAGGGTGTCCGCATCGATTGGAAGCGGGGCTGCAAGTTTTGTGAGCGGAACTAAAACAGGGGATTATTATCCTGTTGCCAGTACGGTTTACTACAATGGAAACACCACAAGCCTGACACTGATGTTTAACGTGGCATCCGCATCCGACGGAACAACGGGAAGCGGCGTAAAGGGAGTTGCCCTGAGCGATGATGCGACACCGGCTGAGACAGTTTCAATCGATGTGAGCGGTGACACTCCGCCAACGAGCGTTGTTGTCTATACCTACGACAATCTTGGAAACAAGAGCACAGGGGTCACAATCTCGCTCGTGAAGGATGCTGAGGCTCCGGCAATGGGAACTCCAAGCGTGAACACGACCATGGTGCCCGCTCTCATAGCAAAGCCGGGTGATTCGACCAACTTGACTTACACCGTGAATGTGGCTCCTTCAGATACGCAGATTACCATTCCAATTACGGATGAAGGCTGTGGAGTTGCAGCCTACGCTTTGTACACAAGTGCGTCCGAGACTGGACTTCCGCCGGATCCGCTGACATGGACTGATGTGGGCTCCACATTTACGGGAAACCTTGTGATTGCTATGCCCGAAATCAACACGCCGGGAATCAACATGATTATGCTCCTCAAAGACAAGGTAGGAAACGTCACCAAGAAGGACGCGACGGACAATTACAAGGCTGCCTTGGTCTCTGTCGGAGGGAGTGGATGGTGGGTCAGGGAGAATGTCTCAAATGCCGCCGCCACATACAAAGCTTCTGGTAATACCGTTACCGTAAAGATTTCCAATGTGCTTACGGCTGTGTCCAAAATCGTGGTCACGACTGACGCTGCCGAGACTAACACCATTACGGCAACTGCCGCTAATGCCAAAGCTACGGATAATGTTGAATACACGGCAACAAAGACCCCTACCATAGACGGTAAGGTTGCGACCTTTGTGTCTGAATCTAAGAAAAATTGGCAAAACATACAAATGACCTCTTTCATTTCTGCTGACGGCAGCATATCTCTTACCATCACAGGATCTGCAGCGGCTCCGGTTCCGACGAAAATAGAGGTTTACAAGGGAGAAACGGTGGTTGCTACAATCGACTCTATCACTGCCGCAACCAGTCTCTCCGGCTTCATCCGACACTCATTGCCGGGACTTGAGACTGTGGTTGGTGGAAGCGGATCATCGGTAAGCAGACGCAGGTTCGTTGAAAACAAGACGGAATCCCTTGCGGACTACTTTACAGCCTTAGGACATGCATCTCTGGACACGGAGAGAGTGGATCAGATTGCATTCAATATAGGAAGAAAAATGGAAAATGGAGGTGAGACAAAAAAGATTGGGGAAAATGTAACCATTGAGGAAAATCTTGGTTATACAGATGAAGCTTCTGCTGCGGAAGACTTGCCGCTTAGTGTTGATCACTCATGGCATGCTCCAAACGGCACGGTGGATGAGGTTCCTGTCATGGAAGCCGGTGAACAGCTGGACGTTCTGATTGCACAGACACAGCAAAAATTCAGTTTCGGCTCTCCGAACAAGGTACTTACGGCCACGGACGCACCTGCATCACAGACGGAAGGAAATCTTTCAAGGAATCTAGCCCTTATGATTGCTCTTCTGTCGCTTTGTGCATCTGCTCTTTGTGTGCTTCTTTTCCGTCGCAGAAGGTCGAGCTAGAGTGGGGAGGGGTTGCGGAGACTTGAAAAACGGGTTTTCGCAAACAAATTTGAAATTTTTTACAAAAAATTCCAAAAAAAGGTGGTTTTTTGTAGAAAAGTTGTTATAATATTCAATGTAGGATGCTTTAGAAAGACAAGGGATTTATCGGACCATTTAGGAACGGTTCCCTGAGCGTTAGCTAAGAGTCTATTCGGAAAAGTGTCCAGGAGGTAGATTATGAAGAAAGGATTGGCTTTTGCTCTTGTAGCACTGCTCTCAGCCTGTTTTGTGTTCGCAGAAGGATCTTATGTGGTTAAGTCTGTGAAGGGAAAGGTTCAGTATGAGGAAGCACCCGGAAAACTGGCTGACGTAAAGGTTGGACAGACACTCTCAGCTTCAACTGTTGTTAATACTGGTCTGAATTCCACTATGGTTCTCTCTTTTGACGGTGAGGAAATTACCATTGCGGCCATGAAGAAGGGTACAGTGGACAAGTTGGCAGTCAGCAAGGCTGGTGGACTTAAGAAGGGCTCTGTGGTTAGCAGCTCCGTAGGCGGAAGCTCAAGCAACAGCAAGTCTGGAGTCGCAACAGCTTCTTCACGCGCTTCTGAGGCAAAGGAAGACGTAGACTGGGACGAGTAATTAGGTTCCTGCCAAAGGGATTATCGGGTCAAGCCCGATAATGACACCATCTGGCACCGATATGTGCACCAACATGCAACGGTGTATTCCGTTGTTGTGCGGCGGAGAGTGTCTTTGTTGTGCATAGACCCGGCAATCTTCTGGCGTATGGAATCATAAAGGTGACATCCTGTTGGTCTGGGACGTTTTAGAAATCCTCCGTGAGCAGATTGAACCGGGGGTAGTTTCGTAATCCTGTGGGGCGGGGGTTTTCTTCTGTCCTGCAGGATTTTTTCTTTAAAGGGAACCTCGAAAAACTTCAGTTTTTCGAGGTAACTTTGAGAATGCGATGTTTAAAAGCCTGTAATTTCAGGCTTTTAAACTCGACAGGCATTCGAAAAAATCATTCCAAATGAGTTTTTCGAAGTGCCCTAAACAAAGGCGAGGATATGAAAAAAAATTCAAAGTTAATTGGAAAAATATTTTACATGCTGCTTCCCGTTGCCGTAGTTGCTCTGTGCTCCCTGTTTCTTTTCACCAAAACGGACAGCAAAATAAATGACCTTTTTATGCGCGCTCTCCCACCCCTTAATGAAAGCGAGCACGTGATACTTGTAAACATTGACGACAATCTCATCGATCAGACCGGTGTGTGGCCCCTTACCCGCAACATCTACGCGGACATGCTGGTGGTGATGAAGGAACTCGGTGCCGAGGCATTCATTTCCGATTTGAGCTTCGTGGACAACAGCCCCATGCAGGTGAACCAGGAGTACCTGAACAATGACCTGCCCCGTTATGTGGACGGTGATTTCTCGGAGATTGACAACAACCTCATAGACGCAATCGGTTCTCTTACATCTGACTCGGAGAATCCTGTGGACGCAGAGGAGATTGCCTATGCTCTTCTTTCCGAAAACGACGCGATTAAAAACAGGCTCAAGACTTCAATCGCATCCGCCACTAAAAATTACGACATCGATCTTGCCCATGCCCTGAAATTTTTCGACAACTCCTATCTCACTCTATGGATGCAGTCCGGTTATGACATGACAAAAGTGGACATGGACTATCTGGAAAATCACCTTGCGCTCTCGAACATCGTTTCCGACGGAGACACAATCACCCCGGAGTACGATTCCGTTCAGCCGGCGATTGACCTTCTCATAAAAAATTCAGCGTCGGCAGGTTTCGTAAATGCAGATCCTGATTCCGACGGATATCTGAGAAGATTGAATCTCGTGACGAAATACAGGGGACGCTACTACGGACAGCTCGTCTTTGTTCCCATTCTCCATCACTACGGGGATCCGCAGGTAATCGTGAGCAACTCCACAATCACATTGAAGGGGGCGAGGGTTTCCGAAAATGAGATTCGCGACATCGTGATTCCGCGTGGTGAGGACGGAAAGGTTCTCGTGAAGTTCCCGAAGAAAAAATATCCGGACTACAATCAGATTTCCTCATGGAACATCTACAGAATCTATCTTTTGGAAAAGGCTCTCGTGCAGAATCTCCGCGGCATGAGCGACAACGGATATTTCACTGACTGGGAGGAAGAGGGCAATGAGAATCCCGTGGAAATTTACGACGGAGTGGAGTATATCCGAACCGAGCTTTACAACGGAGAGACCGAGGACTACACCTTCGAGCTTTACCACGAGTATCTGAATCAGTTCTACGAGCTTGTGGACGCTTACCTCAACGGACCTTACGAAAGAAATCTTTTGGAGCAGGTTGCCGGGGACGCTGATTTTGTTGGTGACATCCTCCTTTATTTCCGCTCCTGCATAGATTTGTTCAGGGATTTGAAATCTTCACGCGAGACTGTGGGAGCCGCCTTGAAGGATGCTCTCTGCGTCATAGGAACCACTGCATCCAGTACGACTGATTACGGACTCATCACTTATCAGGAGCAGTATCCGAACGTGGGTGTTCACGCTACCATGGCGAACCAGCTTCTTTGCCGTGAATTCGTGGATGACGCTCCCTGGTACATCAGTGTCATAATCGCGCTTTTGATTTGCTATCTCTACGTGATTCTGGGAATCAAAATCAAGACTCCGGGTCGGAAGCTGCTTCTTGGACTCGGCCTTTTGATTTTGACGGCTGCGGGACTTCTTGCATTCTTCGTCATTACAAAGGTTTATCTTGGCGCGGTGGTTCCTCTCGTCGCAATGGGAATCACGTTCATCGCAATGACGTCAATCAGTCTTATCAGCACTTCTAGGGAAAAGAAATTCATCCAGGAGAAATTCGGAGCCTACGTTGCCCCGGAGATTGTCGATCAGCTTGTGGCACATCCTGAGAGCGCGAAAGTCGGTGGAGACAGCAAGCACATTACGGCACTTTTCAGCGACGTAAAGACTTTCTCCGGATTTACCGAGACCGTGAACAATGTGGCCACAAAGGATGTAAGGCAGCACAACGAGGAGGTGCGCGAGGGAAAATGGCCGGGTGAGGAACCACTTTCCGATGATGAGGTTGCGATGCGCGGTGCGGCGAAGGGAGCTGAGCACTTGGTAGCCTATCTTAACGACTACCTTGGAGCTTTGAGCGACGCAATCATGAAGGAGCACGGAACCATCGACAAATACGTCGGTGATGAGATTGTGTCCTTCTTCGGTGCCCCGATTGACGATCCGAACCATGCATGGAACGCTTGTGTGGCAGGAATCCGCATGTTGCAGGCAGAGGCACAGTACAACCGCGAGCATGAGGCCGAGCTTCCGATCAACGTGAAGACTGGAAAGCCCTTCCTCTTGAACTCACGCGTCGGAATCAACACAGGAGACATGGTCGTTGGAAACATGGGTACTACCCGAAAGCTGAACTACACCGTCATGGGAAACAACGTGAACCTGGCATCCCGTCTTGAGGGAACGAACAAGGCTTATCAGTCTTGGATTATGTGTTCCGAAAGCACGTGGAAAGAGGCCACCGCGACCAAGCACGATGACGAGCTGATTGGAAGAAGATTTGACTGTGTTCAGGTTGTCAACGTCGTTCAGCCGGTCCCGATTTACAACATCCTTGGTTTGAGAAGCGAGCTCCCTCCCGCACAGATTGAGGCAGCCGAGATTTTCAACAGGGGAATCGAATGGTACCTGAAGGGCAGCGAGACACCTGATGTGAAAAAGGACCCGGAGGATCTGAAGAAGGCCTACCAGTTCTTCAAGCAGGCTCTGGATTGCTTCCCTGACGACCGCTCATCCGAGACCTTCATGCAGAGGTGTATGTTCTTCGTGCAGAACGGCCTTCCCGAAAGATGGGACGGTGTTTACACAATGACCTCAAAGTAGTAGAATAAGTGTCATTGCCGTACTTGTCACGGCAATCCCTTGTAAAAAGAGATTCCCGTGGGCGTTCCGCAGCTACGCACAAGCGCGGGAATGACAGGTTTGCGTCAAGCAGTGGGATTACAGGCAATTGTCATTGCCGGACTTGATCCGGCAATCTCTTAACGGTGTGATTGGTCAGGAGGTTTTATGACATCGGGTTTTGTATTCAGCATTCTTTCAATTGTACTCGGCGTGTTGGTGGCTGTCTTCACGGACATCAGCATCAAAATCATCGTGATTCTGCTCGGTGCCGCGGCTGTCATAAAGGGCATCACTGATTTTTTCACCGTGAGAAAACTTCTTGACGACAGTTTTTTCCGTCGCTCGCTTTCCATAAGATGCCTTCTGAGCATTGCCCTTGGTTGCGTTGCGATTTTCCTTCCCATGAATTTCTGGAACGCAGCCGAAAAGATTGTGCACATACTTTTGATTATAATCGGATGCTTCCTTGTCCTTTCCGCGCTTTTTGAGCTGATTGTGGTCGTGAGCAAACTTGACATGGCTGAGGTTCCCTCACGTCCCTACCGCATTGAGGCCGTAGTCTCCATCCTGATTGCAATCCTGCTCTTCGTGATTGCCTTCATCGGCATGACCAACATCGTGCGCATCATGGGAATTGTCGTTGCGGTCTGCGGTCTCATCTACGGACTTTACGCGTGGAGAAAACGCCCCATAGTCATAGAGCCTGACAGCGTGAAGGATGTGGGTGACGACATAGACATTACCCCGGACGTAAGCCCCGAGGTGGACGCTGACATAGACGCATCGGACGACTGACCCCTAAACACAGTCCTCACTCATTCCCGTGCTTGTGCGTAGCTGAGGAACGCCCGCGGGAATCTCATTTTCAAGAGATTGTCGGATCAAGTCCGACAATGACAAAATCAACCAAGTCCGACAATGACAAAAGCCGATTCCGTCCGACAAATGCCGGGGGATGCTGGACTCCTTTTTTTTACTTTGAAGTACTTCAATGTTGACTTTGAAGTGACTTTGAAGTAGACTTTGAAGTGACTTTGAAGTAGATTGAAGAGGTTTTTTATGGCTCATTGCATCGTGCCGGAAGCGGAAGAGATTCTGGACAAGGAATTTAAGGTTTTGGACAAGGGGTTTGTCCGCCTGGTGGATTATTACGGAAGCGATCAGAGAATCGTGCAGTCGGCGAGGGTGTCCTATGGTGACGGGACAAAATCAGTAAGTCAGGACGGCGCTCTGATTGATTATTTGCTGAGACATCAGCACACGTCTCCTTTCGAGCAGGTGGTCTTTACCTTTCACGTGAAGATGCCGATTTTTGTGGCGCGTCAGTGGGTAAGGCACCGCATGGGACGCATGAACGAGGTCTCAGGCCGTTACTCTGTGATGAGGGATGAGTTCTATGTGCCCGAGGATTCCTGCATCGCAAAGCAGTCAACCGACAACAAGCAGGGACGCTGTTCGGAGCCGCTGCCGCAGGATGAGGCCGAGGAGTTCAGGTGCGCGTTTGAGGCGGGACAAAAACTTTCCTACGAGGCATACTCAAAAATGCTCGACAAGGGGCTTGCACGTGAGATTGCGAGAATCAACCTGCCGCTCTCTCTCTACACCGAGTTTTACTGGCAGATGGACTTGCACAATCTCTTCCATTTTTTGAAGCTGCGTCTTGACTCACACGCACAGTATGAAATCCGCGAGTATGCCAAGGTGATTCTGGAGATGGTACGGAAAGTCTGTCCCATGGCCACATCATCCTTTGAGAACGACATGGAAAAATCCGTCGCTTTTACGGGCGAGGAGATGGATGCGCTTCGTCTGGTCCTTGACGGAAAAGAGAATCCCCTTGAGGGAAAGAAACTTGAGAGATTCAAGGAAAAAATCAGGAGCGGAGTGCAGCTTTAAAAATCAACATGGCGAAAAAAAGAGAAGACAAATTCAAAATGCACCGGATGATTCAGCTCGACAGTTTGATTCGGTCCGGATGCTATCCCTCAATCGAAAGGATAATGAGAGAGTACGGTGTCTCACGGAGGACTGTTTTGCGTGACATTGAATTCCTTCGCGACAGATACGATGCCCCTCTTGAGTTCGACCGTGCGCGCGAGGGATATTTTTACAGCGACCCCACCTTTATGATTCAGAGCGTCCTTTTGACGGAGGGAGATCTTTTTACGGTCTCCACAATCATGCCGTTACTGGAGCAGTACAAGAATACTCCGCTTGAGAAATCTTTCAGAAATATCATGGAAAAAATCTGCGAGCTTCTTCCCGATACCGTTCAAGTGGACACATCATTTTTGAACAGCGACGTTTATTTTATCCGTGATCCGCTTCCAAAAATCGACGGGGAAGTTTTTCACTCAATCTTCCGTGCGGTAAAAAACAGGGAGACAGTCAGGTTCCTGTACAAAAGCGGCGCCTCCAAGAATTTTAAGCAGAGGACTTTTGACGCTTACCGGGTTCTGTGCCAGAAGGGAAACTGGTACGTGATTGGATTCGACCATGGTTCTGAGGATTTCCGTGTGTTCGCGCTTCCGAGAATCAGGGAGATTTCTTTTGCCGGAGAGCGGTTTGAAATCCATGGGGATTTTGATCTTGAGAAACGGATTGACATGTCTTTCGGAATCTGGAACAATCCTGAGCCGCCCGTGGAATATGAGCTGCGTTTTGATTCTGAGCTTGAGATTTATATCAGCGAGCGTGAGTGGCATGAAAATCAGACTGTGGAGAAGAACGAGGACGGAAGCGTGATTTTGCGTTTCAGGAGCAACCAGAGGCAGATGGTTCTTTCGTGGGTTCTCGGATTCGGCTCCCATGTCAAAGTCCTTAAACCCAAGGAACTTGCGGATGAAATCAAGGCGGAGGCAAAACGGATTCTTTCGAATTAGCTTGCGGCAAACTCTAAAAACTACTAGCCCGAATGTCGAGATTCACATTTATTGTAAATTTCCCGGGAATTTTTCCTTGCCGGATAGGTCTTATGTCATTGCCAGATAGGTCTTATGTCATCGCCGGACTTGATCCGGCAATCTCTCCTGCAAAAGGGATTCCCGCGTCGGAGCGCGGGAATGACATTTGAGAATGTGCGGCTCCAACTATTATTGCATGAAGTGCCATGCGTTCATCGACTCTGAGATGAAGTCCATGTGCCCGAACTGCGGCTCGTCCCTCATGGGGTGACTCGTCGGATTTAGAGGTTCCCTTTAGTTTTTCAGGCCTATCTCTTTCCAGAAACTCGTGTCTTCCTGACCGATTCTCCAGAAAGCGACTTTTTCAATTCCCTTTTCGCTGTAGAGACTGCATCTGGCAGAAAGGGATTGCGCGTCGTCGTAGTAGGCCGTAACGTGGATTTCCTTGTCGAACTCAAAGTAGGGAACGGAGTCCACCCTCTTGATTTCAGTGACGCCGTTCTCTTCCTTGATTCTTTCTATGCTCTTGTAAATCCATGAGCTGTCGAATCCTTCGTTTTCCCATGCCCGTCCGTAAAAGGGAAGTCCCATGACAAGTTTTTCATTCGGAATCTTTTGCTTGCAGTAGTCAGCCACATTGCCGCACCAACCCATGCTTGCGACAGGACCTGCTTTTCCCCCTGACCAATGCTCGTCATAAGCCATGATGATGATTCTGTCAACCAGCGGCGCGATTTTCTCGTAGTCATAGATTTCACCCTTGAGTTTTCTGGTCCTTGCCGGAAGAGCCACGGAGAGCATTTTTTCAGGTCCGATTCGTTTTCTTAGCTCAATAAGAAAGTTCTGGAAAATGCCTGCGTCTCTTGCTCCAACGTTCTCAAAATCAATCTGTATGCCGTCGTATTTTTTTGATGCGGCCTCCATGGTTTCCATCAGTCTCTTTCTTGCCTCGCTCCCGGGTTCCATGGAAAAATGTGTGAGGGCCATTCCTCCGCAAAAGACCACCAGATGAATCCTTCCGTTGAAGTCGGCGAATCTTTTTGGATTTGGGATGGTTGTTATTTCCGCATAACTGCTTATGTCCGCCGCAAAATAGCAGAGGTCTGTGACGGGCAGCTGGGGACTGAAAAAGTGCTCACGGTCAGTCATCACATATCCCCAGACTTCCTTGTATCTGTTTTTTGGCTCTGCAGATTCCGTTTCACTGATTTCGGTCGCGGACTCGATTTCGCCTGATTTTGAATCTTCCGTTTGGTCATCGATTTCAATTCTTTCCTCAAGGACTTTCTCAATCTCCTGCACGTCCGTTTTTTCCGGGATGATTTTTTCCTCAACGTACTCGTCGCTTTTTTTATCCCTCTGTGTATGGCAGCATGCAAAAATCAGCAGGAGGGGTGCGACAAGGAGCAAAAATTTCTTTTTCATAAATCCTCCTTATGATTACGGGATGTGAATGAGTTCCCTGGGTTTGCTTCCGTTCGCAGGTCCTACGATACCGCGCTCTTCCATTTCCTCCACAAGGCGTGCCGCCCGGTTGTACCCGATTTTGAGCCGCCGCTGAATGTAGGATGCCGATGCCTTTCCCGCCTGCACAACTATGTCCAGTGCCTTTTCGTAAAGAGGATCGTCCCCGTCAGGATTGAAAAGCGACATGGAATCATCTCCGTCCTCGTCGTCGTCATCCACAAAAATCTCGTCGTCGATGTACTCGGGCTCTCCCCATGCTTTTACCGCCTCAACCACATTCTCAACTTCCTGATCGCTCACGAAGGTTCCCTGGATGCGGGTGGGGAAGGGGTCTGTCGCTGACGCATAGAGCATGTCTCCTTTTCCCAAAAGTTTCTCCGCTCCAAGATAGTCAAGGATAATCCGGCTGTCCATTTTGCTTGCCACCATGAACGCGATTCTTGACGGGATGTTTGCCTTGATGAGTCCCGTGATTACGTCCACGGAAGGTCTCTGGGTCGCGAGCACAAGGTGGATTCCGACCGCACGGCTCATTGCAGCAAGTCTTGCCACAACACCCTCGAGCTGTTTTCCTGTAGTTGCCATCAGGTCCGCGAACTCATCGATT
>DFKI01000026.1 GCA_002373325.1 Treponema sp. UBA3649 | reverse complement strand
CGACTGGGGAAGCTACCGGGAGACTTGCGACAGAATCCGAAGCGGCGAAATCAAGCTGCTCTACGTCTCACCCGAGGGACTGAACACAAACCGAATCCAGGATTTGCTCCACAGCGAGGGTCTTTCGGTGGACTGCATCACGATTGACGAAGCCCACTGCATAAGCCAATGGGGACACGATTTCCGGCCCGACTACCTGGAGATTGCATCCGTACGCGAACAGTTTCCGAAATCAGTATGTCTCGCACTCACTGCAACCGCAACAAACCAGGTTCGAAACGATATTGTCTCGCATCTGAAAATGGACAATCCAGAGATTCTTGTAGCAAGCTTCAACCGTCCGAATCTTTTTCTGGAAGTGAAGAGAAGGTCCAACGGCATGAGGCAGATCCTTGATTTTCTACGCGGTCACAGGGGCGAATGCGGGATAGTCTATTGCTTCTCAAGGAAACAGGTGGATGACCTGACGGACTTTCTCGTGGAGAACGGCATCTCTGCCATGAACTACCACGCGGGACTTAGCGACGATGAGAGAAGCCGTCATCAGAGGGATTTTATTCAGGACAAGGTTGACGTTATGGTTGCGACTGTCGCATTCGGTATGGGAATCAACAAGCCTGACGTGCGATTCGTAATCCATCTTGACTTGCCGAAATCGATCGAGCAATACTACCAGGAGATTGGACGTGCGGGGCGTGACGGACTTCCTGCGAGCGCGCTTCTTCTTTTCAGCGGGAGCGACATTCATAAAATCCGCTACTTCTTCAACGAAAAGGATGACCCCACAAACGACGAGAGACTCCTTCATGCGATGATTCAATATGCCGAGGGACGCACATGCAGGAGACATTTTTTGCTTTCATATTTCGGCGAGCATTACAATCCGCTTTCAGAGGATGCCGCAAGTCCCGACACATGCTGTGACATCTGCGCAAGAGGCGAAATTAACTCAAGCGACGCTACCATCCCGGCTCAGAAATATATGTCGTGCGTAGTAAGGACCAAGCAGCGTTACGGGGCAAACTATGTGATTGACGTGCTCATGGGCTCAAAGAACAAGAGGATTGTAAGCAACGGTGACGACAAGATTACGACATGGGGAATCGGACGTGAGCTGAGCAAGCAGGACTGGTTCGAGCTTAACTCATGTCTTTTGGACGCGGGTTACATCAGCAAAAGCGAGGAGCACTCCGTAATCACACTTACCGAATACGGAAAACATGCGCTTATGGAAAGATGGCCCATACGTCTTCCCATGGAGTTCCAGGCGAAAAAGAATGCTTACGAAAGACCGACATCCGGAGAAAAGAAAAAACCCGTATTCCTTATCAGTGAGGACGATGAGGAGGGAATCAGGATTGTGGAGGAGCTAAGGGACTGGAGAAGAAATCTTGCGGATGAGATGAACGTTCCTCCCTACGTGATTTTCGGTGACAAAACCATGTTCGACATTGCCGTTAAAAAACCAAGTTCAATGAAGGAGCTCATGGACTGCTACGGAATCGGAGAGAACAAGGCGGAAAAATTCGGCGAGAAGATTCTGCGGATTGTGAGGGACGAGTGAAGGTGAGAGGTGAAAACTGAGAGGTGAAAGCTGAGAAGTGAAAGCTGAGAGGTGAGAGGTGAAAACTGAGAAGTGAAAACTGAGGGGGAATGAGAAGTGAAGAGTGAAGAGTGAAGATGTGGGTAAAAAGATTGAAAAATGTCATTATCGGGCTTGAAATGTCATTATCGGACTTGAAATGTCATTATCGGGCTGAAATGTCATTATCGGGCCTGACCCGATAATCTCTATTTTACATTACATGAGTTTATAGATTGCCGGATCAAGTCCGGCAATGACATCCATCAGTCCGGCAATGACACCCTCCAGTCCGGCAATGACACCCATAAGTCAGGCAATGACACCACCCATGTGCGATAATGACACTTGGCTTACTCGAACCTGAACCATTTGAAATCGAACTTGCTTCCGGGGAGGAAAACGAATGCGACCTTGCATTTTCCGCACGTGCCCTCAATCTGGAAGGTTCTTTCCTCGACTTCAGTTCCCTTGGGGTATTCAAGGATCCGGTTCACGTCGTTGCCATTCTCGCCAAGGAACTTCACGTGGATTGTGTTGTCCACATGCGAGAAACCGCACACGGTAATTTTAGAAGGAGCCTTGCTGCCGAAATCCATCGCGTCAAATTCCAAAACCACATTGTTTCCGATTCCGTCAATGCTGTCTCCGTTTCGGGTAAAGGAATCTCCCACCACAGAGGCACAGTCAGCGGCGCACAGTTTAGAATATGCCTTGGGACTCTTTTCAAAAACAATTCCCTGCACCGAAAGACCCGTGGTAAACAAAAGACTCAGCTCATGCACACCGAAGAGCCGGCGCGGAAGAGTATATGTCCTTGCCTGATACGTGTTGTAGATTGAAGGAGCCTCATAGTGACAGTCCATCAGTTTGCGTCCGTTTCCGTCATCAGGATTTCCTTCCCAGAGCTCAAAGTCCAGCACAGTGTCGAAAGAAAAAATTGGAACGCTGAATGTGTCCGATCCGTCGCTTCCAAAATCAAGCTTGTCGAAACTGAACCAGCTGCGCTCCTTTTGTGTAAACGCACCGCCTTTGAAACTGAGCATCACGGGCTTTGATGATGACGAGCACTTGCATGCCTCGATCAAAGTGTAGGGAGATCGTGTGGCTCGTCCTATTCCGCTTACCGAAAATTCCAGCTCGCTGATTATTTCCCTGTACGGACTTCGGTTGGCCGCGGTGCATGTTAGTCTGAACGAACCGTCGCTCACAGCTTTCACTTCCGCAATCTCACCTGAGACAATTTTCTCAATCTTCAAATCCGCACAGTCGCTTCTCACTCCCTCAAGCATCATGGGCTGCCACAGGATTTCTCTGTCGCTCGCATTTTCAGGAAGGATTTTCGCACTCACCCTGACCGAGCGTCGCACGGCATCAAGACTTCCTCCTTCGCCGCAAGTAAGCTCAATCTTCCGAACGGGAACCTCATGATTTTCCACCTCAAGCTCCATTCCCGAAGATTCCTTTGAGGCTTTCTCATCAACCTTGCCGTTTTTAAAAACAAGCGCCGCACAATTCAAGCCGAAGCTCGCAGCTGTCACGGTAAAATCGCAGCCGTCATTTTTCGCACGTACCATCGCAAGAAGCCTGTTTCCGAAAAGTTTCCTGCTAATCGTTTTTCCGTCCACGCTTCTGTACTGCTCGTAATCGGTGGAGTCCCCGTTGTCAGCACCCAAAAGAACGGCATCCCCGGTAAGGGAAATCTCGACGCGGCTCCTTGAGTTTGCGACCGGAAATCCATTTTTGTCCACCGAGCTTATGTCAATGAAATAAAGTCCGTTTTTGGAAACCGGCTCCACGCTCATGCAAAGGGACTTACTGTCACCGAAAGATTTCTGCTCGTCTCGGGCAATCTCCTTTCCGTCAGAATCATATCCGAGCGCAAGAATCTCACCCGGGGCATACGGAATTTTTTCCCATGTCGCTCCAATCTCAAGTCCCTTTTCCAAGTCAATCTTCTTTCGGCCCAAGGATGTTCCGTTCAAAAAGAGCTCCACATTCTCCACGTTGGAATGAACGCGCACGTCAATCAGCTGTCCCACGTTGAAATCCCAGTAAGGAAGGATGTGCACGAAGGGAGATGATTTTTTGTTCCATGCCGATTTATAAACATAGAAAGTGTCCTTTTCGAACCCCGCGGTGTCAATCTGTCCAAAGAAAGAATTTTTCGTCTGATACGGAGTAGGCTCACCGATGTAGTCCCATCCCGTCCAGATGAACTGACCTGAGCTGAAAGGAGCGTCCCTGTCATTAGTCACCACCACGGATGAATTTTTCGCGCCCCAGTTCGTAGAGCAGTTTCCAAGGGTCGAGCACTGATTGTCAACGCATGTGAGCAATCTGTTTGAAAGCGGAAAATGATAGATTCCCCTGCTCTGTACCGTGCTTGAAGTCTCGCTTCCGTAAATGCACCACGCGGGATGATTTTTATGATGACCTTCGTAAAGCCTCTCCAGATAATTGTAGCCCACCACGTCGGTTTCTTCGGCACAATTCTGGGCACCATCCCACTCCATGTAATTCGACCCGATTGTGACGGCGGCATTTTTTTCGGGATCATAGCGTCGGCAGATTGATTTTAAATCGCGCGTGATTCTAAGTCCGCTTCCGGAGTGTGTGTCGTAGATTTCGTTACCGATGCTCCACATAATCAGGCTCGGATGATTTCGGTCCCGTCGAAGCTGTACGGCTGCATCCCTTTCGTGCCATTCCGCGAAATAATTTCCGTAGTCATAAGTGGTCTTCGGTTTTTCCCACATGTCAAAAAACTCGCTGTCAATATAAAATCCCATGCGGTCGGCAAGATTCAAAAACTCAGTGTCCTGTGGATTGTGCGACGTTCGGATTGCGTTCACTCCCATTTCCTTGAGCTTAACGAACTGCCTTTCCAACGCCACAATGTCAAAGGCGGATCCGAGCAAACCAAGGTCATGGTGCTCGCACACGCCGTTAAGTTTCACATGCCTGCCGTTTACGAACATTCCCTTGTCAGAGTCAAACTTCACGTCCTTGAATCCCACCTGACGCTCAGCCACATCCACGACTTTTCCGTCCACAAGAACTTCGGTCCTGAGCATGTACACAGCAGGATTCTCATCGTCCCAGAGAATGGGCTTGTCAACCAGGGCTGAAAACGAGTCAAGCAAAATCATCTGGTCGGGCGAAAAGCAGGTTCCCATGGCGGGAGCGAGCGTCTTTGAAATCTGGGAAGTCTGTTTGGAATCAACGAACAAAACCGGGTCTCCGCTCGGCGAAAGGATTTTATGACGGACCTCCGACTCAGCGAAATCACCGGACACCTCGGTTTGAATGAGCACGACCCATTTTCCGTTGAAGTCACCGTCCACCTCGGGTCTCGCCGCAAAATAGATTCCGTCGTTCACAATGCGTGTCTTTCCTGTCGTAACAAGATTCACGTCGCGGAAGATTCCAGCCCCGGAATACCATCTTGTGTTGGGACTCTGGTAGACCGCAATCAGCTCAACCTCATTTTCACCCTCATGCACAAAAGGAGTAATCTCGAACTCAACCGTTGTGTATCCGTACTTCCACTCGCAGGCTTTCTGTCCGTTCACCCACACAGCCCAGTTCATGTAGACGGCTCCGAAGTTCAGATAAAAGTGCCTTTCGGAAACGGAGGCGAGCGAAAAAGTCTTCCTATAAAAACCGACGGAATCCTCGTAAAGATTTTTCGTGTCGTGAATCAGCCAGTCATGCGGAATCTGGACGGGAACAAAATCAGCCGGCTCCCTTCCAAAAAACTCATCGGGGGTAAAAAGCACGGGGGGCTCCCCTTCCTTGAAAGAAACATTCTCCACCGGCATCTTGGCAAAAGACCAGCCGTCGTTAAAAAGCTCACGCATAAAATCCTCCTAGGGCAAATGTCAAGGTTCACAAATTTTAATAAAAATTGTCTTTCAGCTGGAACCCTGCGTGAAAAAACGGCTTCCGCGCTACGCTTGTGCAGATGTTTTTTCCCTCAGGAACCCAGCTTACGCCAATTTTCATCCATATTTAAAAACTTGTCATTTGCCCTATCAGATTATCATAGAAAGGAAAAGACAAGCAACATGAATTTTTTTTATAAAACACTTCATTTCTTTTAGGACAACGCAGACAAGACGCGGCGTCGGGGACCTCATTTCAAAAATCCATAAAACTTGTAAATTCCATCCGGATTTTACCCATAAAACTTGTATCATGGATTTGAGGCACAAAATGGAAAGGATAAAAATCAAGGAACTAGCGGACTTGAAAGACGGAAGCCAGGAGATTTAAGTCGAAGCCCCCGTCACTTTCAACTCTCAGTTCTCACCTCTCACCTTAAAAAAGTGCCCGACATTCAAGGTAGAACCTCTTTTCGGAAGCCTCACCCATGCTGAAGCTCTTTCTTGGAAGCGGTCCCCTTGAGCTGATTGTCCCAAAGAAACTGTCCTTGTCGATGGGAGGCAAAAGCAAAGTCACGCACCCTTCTTTTTTACCGAGCCTCAGAACCTCGTCGCTTCCGTGTATGTAATCAATCTCAGAGCCACTGAGCATGGAATCATCGGTGCGCAAAAACTCATCAAGCATGGGCTGAAGACGGCTCACCAAAAGTCCCTTTCCCGGAATACGGAGCAGGCGGTATCTTGTCACGTTACCGGCGGTGTCCACAATGCCAAAGGAAGATTCCGTTTCCCTCACGGATTTCTCAAGTTCCTCGAATGAGCCGCAGTCGCTGATTACGGCACCGAGAGTCGTGCGCAAAAATGCCATGAGACTTTCCGCAACCACATTGAAAAGCACGCGGTGAATCGGCTCAAAGGTAAGTCCCTCGTCATAGATGTTCACAATCTCCACAAGGGCGTAACGGACCGGGGAGGAAGCAATCTCATCTTCGGAGCGTCCCTCTTTTTTCAGCTCCTCCTTGTACTCATCCCACACGGCCTTGGCGGTCGCAAGCGAATGGTTTCCGTCTCCCACGGCAAAAAGGAAATGGCTTCCGTCATCGCACTTACCGGCTTCTTTTAATCCTGCAAGGGCACCGCGGACAAAATCAAGCCCATCATCGTCCCTGACCGCCCATCCGGTGATGTGTCCAGAGCCGAGCATCAAATCTCCGTCGTACACGGGTGGATTTTTCTTCGCCATCTCGCCGGATTTTTCAACCAGAGTCCTTCCGGGGTCGTTCGCCAAAAGCATGATGTGCGGACTTTCAACCGGGGCACCACGGCGGATTTCCTTTCTTGGTGGGATTCTCGCAGGGATTGTCGCCTCGGTCGCACGGATCAAGGCCTTGCTGTCGGGTTTCCACTCGTAGCTCTCAAGGTCAATGGAGCACACGAGTCCACGGCGGGTCCTTCCGTATGCAGTTTTTCTTTCTATATATATGAGCTCTTTTTGAGGCGCGTCGAACACACCGCCCGAAAGATAATCTTTCATCACCGAGCGGATTTTTGCGATTCTCTCCTCACGGTCTCCGTCCTCCAGATACACTTCCGGCAAAATCATCCGAAGCGTGGAAGGCTTTTCCCCGACCGCATCCTCAACTTTTTTCCAATAATCCCTGTCCTGGGTAAACTGGTCACAGGCAATCACGCTCCATGAAGCCAAATCCTTCTTGACCGGCAGCAAAATTTCCGGCACGCTGATTCCGTATTCGCTAAATTCACATAAGTTTTTCATGGCTCAAGTATACCGCAAATCAAAATATTATGCTATACTGATTTTATGCCCGATTTTTCAATGCAGCAGACACAAGCACAGATTCAGTCCCAGCTCCAGATTATGAGCCAGAAGCAGATTCAGTCACTCTCCATGCTTTCCATGAGCGCCATGGATTTGAGGGAGGAAGTTTTGAAGACCGTAGACGCGAATCCCGTGCTTGAGATTGTCCATGATCCGCTTGAAGCAGGGCCTGAAATCAGGGTGAGGAAAAATCCATACACGAACGCGGACGGAGGAACAAGGGTCTCGGGAAAGGTCTCGCATGAGGCAGAGGAAGCAAGCGACGCATTCCAACGGGTACTTGAGTCGGCTGAGGACAGACGGGTTTCGCTTCAGGATCACCTTCTGCACCAGTTGCGGATGATGAGCCTTGAAAAAAGCGAGGCTGATTTATGCACGAGGCTGATTGGAAACCTTGACCGAAACGGATTCCATATCCTTGCTCCAGTTTCCCTCCTTGACAGAAACGACCCGGAGCAGACTCCTAAGCTTCTTGAAAAATGCATGGACATAATCAGACGCATGGACCCGGCTGGAACCTGCACTTCATCCACCGAGGAAAGTCTTTTGGTACAGGCGAGACTCACAGCTCAGGCTCCCGAAATCGCGCTTCTGATTTTGGACGGACACATTGATTTTCTTAACCCTCCCAAAGCAAATGCCGCAGCAAAAAAAATCCGGGATTTCATCAGCAAACAGGCTTCTCTTTTCGGCTCGGACAAAAAATCATACGAGGGACTGACTGTGACACCGGAGACCGTTCAGGAAGCCATTGATTTTATCCGCACGCTCGATCCTTTTCCCGCAAGGGATTTCACGTCGGGGCAAGTTTTGTTCATCGCGCCGGATGTCTACGTGGAGGAACTTCCGCCTTCGATTGAGGTGGAGAACAACGGTCCTTCAAAGGAGCTTCGGGAAGCCAAGGGAATCATCACGGTAGGGAAGAAGTCATGGAGGGTCAGGCTGGAGAACGGCACGATTCCGCAGATTATGGCGAACGAGGAAATCAGCCAAATGGTAAAGTCGATGGACCCGGGAGAAGGAAAGAAAATGATGCAGGAAAAAGTCCGCGAGGCAGTGAGCTTTGTCCAGATGCTTGAGATGAGAAAATCGACCATACAGAAGGCGAGCGAGCTGATTGTGAAAAAGCAGCACGCATTTTTCGAGAAGGGTCCCGGAAATCTTGTGCCTTTTAAGCAGGAGGATCTTGCGGCGGAGCTTGGTGTGCATGAGAGCACGGTTTCACGCATGGCCCGGTCTAAGTACATACAATGCCACTGGGGACTCTTTGAGGTGGGATACTTTTTCGTCTCGGAAGTGACAAAATCAAAAAGCACGGACTCAAATCAGGACGCGGGTGAATCGCTCTCAAGGGATAAAATAGTCAATTTAATAGAAGAAATTATTCAGACCCATAAAAACGACACGAAAAAACTAAGCGACCAGAAAATCTGCGACCTGCTTTCAGAAAAGGGCGTGAAGATTTCCCGACGCACAGTAGCAAAATACCGCTCACAGATGAACATAGGCTCGTCGTATGAGAGGGGGTGAGAACTGAGAACTGAAAACTGAGAATCGAGAACTGAAAACTGAGAATTGAAAACTGAAAACTGAAAACTGAAAACTGAAAACTGAAAACTGAAAACTGAAAACTGAAAACTGAAAACTGAAAACTGAGAATTGAGAACTGAGAACTGAAAACTGAAAACTGAGAATTGAAAATTGAAAATTTATTATCTTTCAACTTTCAACTCTCAACTTTCACCTCTCAACTCTCACCTTTCCCGCCGCGTTTAAAAACAAAAAAGGTCCCCGCGAAAGGAACCTTGTAAGCCAACTATCCGACTTGAACGGATCACCTGCTCTTTACGAGGGAGCT
>DFKI01000163.1:5068-14046 GCA_002373325.1 Treponema sp. UBA3649 | reverse complement strand
GCACGAAAACCTTTCCTTTCCCCTTTATTTTCGAGAGAGTCTCAGGGTGGTTCGCCGTCTCATACCTGATGAAGAGATTCTCCGCGTCTGAGTCCATTCCGTTGTTTATGAATGTGGCCACGGCATAGCGGACTATCTGCTCGGGATAGAGTGTCATCTCGCTCTCGCTCTGCTCCAGCATGGTCCAGATTCTTGCGCTCATCCTTGTCTTTTCCTCTCCGACGTTTGCCCTTGAGTACAGCTTTTCCGCCAGAACCTTCATCTCTGGACTTCCCGTCCTTGCGGAGATTTCCCTCATCCTGCTGAAAATCTCATCGAGGTTGATTTCCGGTATGGCAGCGTCCCTTTCCATCTGTCTTGTAAGAAGTCCTGCCGCCCTTATGTGTGCCGTCATGGTGTCGTCCGGGGGTCTGTTCATGCGTTCTAGTGCGAACTCACCGTAGGATGCCAGGGCAGGTATGTATTCCGGGTAGTCGCTCACGGCCTTTCGCAGGTACTCATATTGGGCAATCTGATCCTCCTGTCCCCTTGCGTAAATCGCGCTGTTCACATATACGCTCGGAAGTACGGAATCAGCCTGGCTTCCTTCCTCCACGTCCATCGCAAGTATTTCCTCTCGTTTTTGAGCCGAGTCAGAATCCTGTCCGAGAATATAGTAGACATCCGAAAGAAGTGCCTTCAGCTGAACTGTCGTGGCGTAATCATCCCCTCCGTCATCCTCGTGTTGTGTGAGCGCATGGAGGCTTTCCGGATAATGTCCCGCGTCGTAGAGCACCTTGCCCCAGAAAAGAGAGTCCTCCGTGTTCTCGGTGGTGCCCGGATATTTGTCGGCTGCCTGAGCGTATTTTCCGTCCCTCATTTCCAATGTGGCCGCGTTCCAGTTCCACCGGTGCTTTCTGGAGCCCAAAAATGCGTCGTAATATATGGGAGAAAATCGTCCGTCCCTGAAAACCTGCTGCCTTAGGGAAAGCTCTTCGGGAAATCTTTCGCAGGTCTTTTTCCATTCACGGTCGGCCTTGGTCTTTTTTGCTCCGAAAAGCTCGTTGGCTGATTTTCCCGTCTCCTGTGCGGTCCTTAGAAATGCCTCCGCGTAAATTGAGCCGTATTTTGTCCCGGAAAGATTTTTTGACTGCTTGAGTGCCTTCGCCGTCTCTCCCATTTTCAAAAGGAGGTTTCCGTAGACAGCGTTGAGTTCCGGGGATTTTTTGTCTTTTTTAAGGGCTTTTTTTACGGTGGTCTCCGCGCGCTCCAAATCTCCGAGCCTCATGAATCTCTTGAATACACCAAGGCTCTCGTAGTTGCCCTCCGCCTGGGATGCAGCCTGATCCAGGATTGCTATCGCCGACCTTGCGTCCCCCGCTGCTATGTAATTGTCCGCTGAATCGAGCATGGACGGAAGCGAGCCGCCCTCAACATGGCTTGAGCAGGATGTGCCGCAAACCAGACATGACAAAACCACCGGGGCCAAAATCAGCTCCAGTGGTCTCCTTTTCGGGGTGAGATTAAACTTAGCTTTCAACATTCGTCTCAACATCAAGCTCTTTCCGTATGTTATCCAGCACGGCGTTTATGAAGCGGAATGAATCGTCCGTTCCATAGTCCCGCGCGATGTCTATGGCCTCGTCAATCACGATGGAGGGATGAACGTCCTTTTGAAAGAGCAGGGTAAAGGTGCTGATTCTGAGGATTGCAAGAGAAACCTTGTTCACCCTGCTGAATTCCCATTTCCCGCTGAGATGCTTTTTAATCATCTCGTCCACTTCGTCCTTGTGGTTGATGGTGCCTGCAATCAGAGCACGGGCAAAATCCACCGTGGATGCGTTCTTGTCATCATCCTCAGGCAGATTTTCCCACTCTAATTTCAATACTTCTTCAAGAGACCCTCCGCCGATGTCGTATGAGTAGAGGGCCTGAACTGCCAAAATCCGTCCTTTTCTTCGTGACACTCTGGGTTCCTACCAGTTAAGGAGCGATGTCAGTGCCGCACCTGTCTTCTTGCGCTCAACGTTCGCCGGTGTGTCAAGCGATGTTGCGATGTCCTGCGCTGCCTGTGCGAAATACTGGCTCTGCTTCTGTGATGTAAGTCCGCTCTTGATGTACTCGTACACTGTGATGTTTGTCTCCGGAGAGATTATGTCACTGATTGCGAGCATCTTCGCGGCATATTTTTCCTGCACGGCATAGAACTGATAGTCGGTGGCTGTCTCGGTAATCTCGCTTACGAATCCCTTTGACTTTCCGAAGAGCTCCTCGATGTTGTCGTATGACCAGCCAAGGAGCCTTGCATAGGTAGCGGTCTTCTGAACGAACATGTTCTGTGCCTGATATTTCTTTCCGTTGTCAGGAGATGATTTGATTGCGTTCTCGTTTGACGGACTCTTCACGTACTGGTTCCTCAAGTCTGTCGCCGTTGCCTTTGCCGTTGCCGCGTCCGTTCCCTTTGACACCACCACTACGAAGAGCTTCACCATGTCGTTCCACACGTACTGGGATTTGTTCATGTCATATTCGCTGCGGATTTCCTTGTCCGTCGCCGTGACTTTCTGCAAATCTGACTGTTTCTGCGAGAAAATATAGCGCTGTGCCAAAAGCTGGTTCTTCAGGTATGCCTTGTAGTCCGCGAGAGTCATTCCGGATGATTCCTGTATGTACTCGTTCAATGTCTTTCCGGTCTGCTGCTTTATCATCTCGGAAAGTTTTGCCTCTGTCACCTGCTGTCCGATCTGCTGGGCGAATGTGCTCAAAAATGCCGCGTCAACCTCGCTGTCTGTCACCGAGATTCCTGATTTGGTCGCCGCCTGTGCCACGAGTTTTTCCTGAATCAGGCTGTCGAGAAGCTGGGAGCGCTGCTCCGGGGTAAGTGTCTGCTTTGCTCCGTATGCCGCCTGAAGCTGTCTTTCAAGGAATCCTGCCCGGGTCTTGAGCTGCTTGAGGGTGATTGTCTCTGATTTGTTCAGTTTAACAACCGCCAAAGGCTGAAGGTCACTCTGTGCGAAGACAGATGCCGTGATTGTCAAAAAAAGTGCGATTCCAATAGCTAAGCGTTTCATATTCATCCTCTTTGTTTAAGTCTTCCGAAATAAAAGCCGGAATGAATCCCGGACTTTATCTTTCCAGAAGGGGGTGTCTTTCGGCTTCCCCCGTACATCTAATATAACAATCCCTCCCGTATTTCGTTACATGGAGGGAAAAAATTTAATGATTCGTCAGTCAGTTTTCCAGTGGAAGGCCGCCTGAGATAACAGCCCTGATTCGCCTTACTCCTGCAGATGAAGACTGCTCCTTCGTAATCTTGAACTCGCCGATCTGTGCCGTGTGCTGTACGTGGGGACCTCCGCAGACTTCCTTGCTGAACCAGTCCGTCTTGGGGTCACGCCCGATGGTGTAGACCTTGACGCTCTCGCCGTATTTGTTTGCGAAAAGTGCCCTCGCTCCCTCTGCCTTTGCCTGCTCCAGCGTCATAATCTCCATGGTGACGGGCAAATCTTCCTTTATCTTCGCGTTTACGATGTCCTCTGCCTTCTGGATCTCTTCCTTGGTCATGGGACGGTCGAACGTGAAGTCGAACCTCATGCGCTCGTTGTTTATGTTGCTTCCCTTCTGCGCCACCTGATCTCCGAGAACGTCAACCAGAGCCTGCTGCAAAAGGTGGGTAGCCGTGTGGTATTTCGTGGTAATCTCGCTCTGCTCGGCAAGTCCTCCCTTTGCTTTTCCCGCGTCAAGGGACTTCGATGCCTCCTGGTGCTTTTTCTCGGCCTCCTTGAATCCTTCCAAGTCAACTGTGAATCCGTGCTCGGCTCCAAGCTCCTGTGTGAGCTCCACGGGATATCCGAATGTGTCGTAAAGCCTGAACGCGACCTTGCCCGAAATTTCCTTCTTGGGGTTCTTGAGCAGGTTGGGGAGAAGCTTTTGGAACTCCGCCTCACCTTTTTTCAGCGTGTCGCGGAATTTGTTCTCCTCCGCCTTGAGTTCCTTTTCAATCTTCTCACGGTTTTCTGCAAGCTCAGGATATGCTCCCTTGAAGTTTTCGACCACGACTGACGCGATGGGGCCAAGGAAATCCACGTCGATTCCAAGCTTGAGACCATGGCGAACGGCCCTTCGGATAAGACGGCGCAAAACATAGCCCGCACCAAGGTTTGAGGGGGAAACTCCCTTCTGATCTCCAAGGATAAATACCGACGCGCGCACATGATCCGCGATGATTCTTACGCTCTTGTCCTTCTCGCTGTCCTCGCCGTATTTATAGGAAGCTAATTTCTCAATCTCCGCGATGATGGGCTGGAAAACCTCGGTGAGGTAGACGCTGGTTTTTCCCTGGAGGATGCAGTTTGTTCTCTCAAGTCCCATTCCTGTGTCCACGTTCTGCTTGGGGAGCTTTACGAGCGTCTTTTCGTCAATGCGGTTGAACTGCATGAAGACGTTGTTCCAGATTTCCATCCAGTTGTCGCTGTCTGTCTTCTTGTTGCTGCCCACGGGAGGAAATCCCTCGCCGACCCAGTAGAAAATCTCCGTGTCAGGACCGCATGGACCCGTCGGACCCGCAGCCCACCAGTTGTCGCTTGCCGGAAGATACGCAATCTTGTCCTCGGGCATTCCGTTTTCCTTCCAATATTCCGCGGCCTCGTCATCCCTCGGTGCGCTCTCATCGCCTTCAAAAACAGTGACGGAGAGTTTTTTGGGGTCAAGTCCCAGCCAATCCTTGCTCGTGAGAAATTCGTATGAGAATGCGATGGACTCTTTTTTGAAATAGTCGCCCAGTGACCAGTTTCCAAGCATCTCAAAACATGTGAGGTGACTCGGATCTCCAACTTCGTCAATGTCGCCCGTTCTTATGCACTTCTGATAGTCCGTAAGCCTGGTTCCTGCGGGATGAGGCTCACCCAAAAGATATGGTACAAGTGGATGCATTCCGGCTGTGGTGAAAAGTACGGAAGGGTCATTTTCCGGTATCAAGGACTGTCCGGAAATCTCTGCATGATTTTTGCTCTTGAAAAAAGCGATGTATTTTGAACGTAAGTCGTTTGCGGTCATAGTATTTCAATTATATAGAAGAATGTTGATTTAGTCAAGGGAAGGAGAATCCGTTGGATTTTTGATGAACCGCGCGGCAAATTTTTGAGTTTCCGCTCTTGAGTACCCTGCATATTTAAAATCGGATTTTCACGTTTTTTACGCGGCGCAGGATGGAGATTTTTGATATTCAGCGGAAAATTTTGTTTTTTTTCTGATTTTTTTGCGCTTTTGATTACCGGCGCGGAGATTTGGGGAACATATATAAGTGTCGGGCGAATTTTTTTCGCTGCGGACGGGAGATGATATGCGAAAAATGATTTTGAAAAAGTTTCTCATGTGGATGTTCGCGGCTTCTCTTTTTTCCATCCTTCGTGTGGATTTTTGTCATGCGGAGATGGGCGTGGGAGATGGCGGGAACACCGTGGACTGGAATCTGGATGAGGAGCTTGTCTGGGACCGCGTGTTTTTTTCGGAGTCCGGCGAGCAACTTTTTATGGACGCGTTTGATGTGAGTCCCGGAACAGTTCTGGATGCAATAAGCGCTTTTTTCAGGGTGGACGTGGTTTTTGATCCGATTCCTGTCGGGCGGGTTTCAATCCATGCGGCGGGTCTCGGTGCGTGGGATTTCGTCTCTTCGGTGGTCCGGATTCTCGGGGATGATTATTCAGCCGAGATTGTGGACGGACATCTCAGGGTCTCAAGGAGAATTGCCGTGGGTAATTAGAAATTTTTACACTGCGTTTTTGCGCGAAAAAAAATTGTAGTAAGGAGATAAAAATGTTTGAGGAAAAGAAAAAGTTCGGAGATAATTCGGGGATGCGATTAAGGAGACCTTCTTGTGTTACAGGTTTGGGGCGCGGAATCGTAGCCTTGGTTCCGGGAAAAACTCGCGTTCGGAAATCATTCTGCTCAGTGTGGCTGACATTCAGGCGGAAGTGCGCGTGGAAAAGAAAGTGATATGCAGGTTTCAAAATTTGTCTGACTTTTGAAACTTCTTCAGGTGACATGGGAACCCTGAAACGGATTTGTTCTCAAGGTTCCCTTTTTCTGATTTTATGCCGAAAACCTTATTTTACGGCGGCGAGAGCCTGCTCCAAATCACCGATGATGTCGTTGATGTTCTCAATTCCCACGGAGAAGCGTATCAGGTCGGGGCCGATTCCACAAGCCTTGAGCTCTTCGTCGGTTAGCTGTCTGTGCGTCGCCGATGCGGGATGGAGAACGCATGTGTGTGCGTCCGCCACGTGGGTTGCTATCATCGCCACCTTGAGATGCTTCATGAACTCCTCGGCAGCTTTTCGTCCTCCCTTCACTCCGAAAGAGACTACTCCGCAGGTTCCGTTCGGCATGTATTTTTGTGCGAGCGCGTGATACTTGTCTCCGGGAAGTCCGGGGTATGTCACCCAGGAAACCTTGTCGTGCTTGGAGAGATATTCAGCGACGGCAAGTCCGTTCTCGCAGTGTCTCTTCATCCTGAGCGGAAGGGACTCAAGACCGAGGTTCAAAAGGAATGCGTTCATTGGTGACTGGATTGAGCCGAAGTCCCTCATCAGCTGGGCGGTACACTTTGTGATGAAAGCTCCCTCCTTTCCGAATTTCGTCGCGTAGGTGATTCCGTGGTATGATTCGTCCGGGGTGCAGAGTCCGGGGAATTTGTCAGCGTGCGCCATCCAGTCGAAGTTGCCCGAATCAACTATGGCCCCACCCACACCGCAGTCATGGCCGTCCATGTATTTTGTTGTCGAGTGGGTCACGATGTCCACTCCGTACTTGATTGCCTGGCAGTTGATTGGCGTGGCGAAAGTGTTGTCCACAATCAGAGGAACTCCGTGCTTATGTGCTGCCCTGGCGAATTTCTCTATGTCAAGAACCACGAGGGATGGATTTGCGATGGTCTCTCCGAAAACGGCCTTTGTGTTCGGTTTGAAAGCCGCCTCAAGCTCTTCCTCGCTGCAGTCTGGAGAGACGAAAGTGAAGTCAATGCCCATCTTGCGCATGGTCACGTTGAAGAGATTGTATGTTCCTCCGTAGATTGACGCGGATGAGATTATGTGGTCCCCGCTGTTTGCGACGTTGAAGATTGCGAAGAAGTTTGCCGCCTGTCCGGATGAGGTGAGCATACCCGCAGTACCGCCTTCCAGAGCCGCGATTTTTGCAGCGACGAAATCATTCGTTGGGTTCTGCAGCCTTGTGTAAAAATATCCGGATGCCTCAAGGTCGAAGAGTTTTGCCATGTCCTCGCTTGTGTCGTACTTGAAGGTCGTGCTCTGTATGAGCGGAATCATCCTGGACTCACCGTTTTTTGGTGTGTATCCGGCGTGAATACATTTTGTTTCCTGTTCCATTGTTTTACCTCTGATTTCACAAAAATTGGGTGAGCTATGATAACATTTTTTATGGATTCCGACTAATACGAGTTTTGTATGGTCGGCTATAGAAAAAATCTATAAGTTGTCCGTGCCGGTAAATTTGGATTACTCGCCCTTGTACTCTTCCTGTGCTGATTTCGGCTCTCCCTGGCTTACCAAAAAATGGATGAAGGAGGATGCGGTGAAAATCAGTGTGGCGGCGGAAAGTGCTCCCCATTTGATTACGTTCCAGAGCGGGATGCCGGGAATGAGGAAGTTGAGGAGGAAAATCAGCAGGATTGGGACGAGCGGATTGAAGATGACGAAAAAGCGTGGCAGCGTGGTGGATTTTGAGATTACCGCGATAAAAAGGATTACGGAAAGGACGAAGTATGAAATCAGCATGAGACAGGCGGACGGCATGAGGAATGTGAAGGCGAAGTCACTGATTGTGGAGAGACGGTTTCCCTCAATCTGCGAGACGAAAATCTTCCATACATACAGCGTGATTGTGCAGATCAGATAGCTTGCGGCGGCGAAGGAGATGAAGGATATAAGGCTCCACTTGCAGAATCCTCCGAGAATCTTTCTTCTTTTGGTGATGAGTTTCAGGACCGCGTAAAATCCGAATGCGGAGAGGGGGATGCCAATCAGATGAAAGAGGGCTGCGAGGGTAAAACTTGAGGCCTGTATTTCCTGTGTACCACCGAGTATGCTTGCCAGGGTTGTAGTTGTCATGCTCAGAGTGAGGTCGGACGGAATGGATATGGATGAGTAGCAGCCGGTAAGTGCGCTTGCGATGAATGAGAGCGCGCATCCTGCGATTCCGAGGATGAACAGAAATGCAATCTGATTGAACGAATTGTTTTTTTCCATGAGAAAGAACTCCGGGATGTTTTATTTTCGGTAGATTATATCAATGATTGGAGAAAAACTCAATATGTGTTTTAATTTTGATGAAAGCTGTACAGGCTTTGAAGTTCTTGTTATGTGCTATTCCTTTGTTACATAATCAATTTCATCTTCAATTTTTGAAAGGAGATTTTTCGGCAACTTAGAAATTTTATCTTCAAGGCGAAATTTATCTACGACAACAATTTGATGAATTAATGCAACCGAGTCCTTGAAAGCCCAGATTCATTTTTTTACGCTCTCCCATACAGTCGCAAGGCTTGTTTCCCTCATTTTTTGTAAAGATTCTTCTTCTGAACATTCATTGCTTAAGATGGAAGTCTTTTTGCTTATATTGTTCGCAATGAAACTGAGCAGATGTATTTGTCCTGCCAACGAGAATGTTAAAACTTTGTTTAACCTGATTTTTTTTGATAAATTTTTATGAAACTGCGCCTAAATGTTTCATTACCATTTAGCCAAAGATATTTTCCCATTTAGAATTACTTTATTGGTGCGGAGGGGTCAATACCCCGGCGTTCTGCGTCGGATGAATTTTTACCCACTGTTTTATTTCTAAAACCAATATTTGAATCTGCATATTTAAATGGCTTTTTATTTCCATCCATTCGTTTTAGAAATATTTCTGGAAGTACTTTCATTCTTTCTTCTGCGCCCCAGTGCGGGCGTCCATATAGCAATTGGTTGTACCGCAGGCAGCTT
>DFKI01000163.1:0-4998 GCA_002373325.1 Treponema sp. UBA3649 | reverse complement strand
CGGCTACGAACCTTTGTTATGTGATATTACATTATTTTTATAGTTTTTAAGGATAACTTTTTTTTAGTAAACAAATACTCAATTACAGATTTAATATCAGTATTAACAATATCCTGTGATGTAATTTCGAGAAGACTGATTTTTGCATAAAGGCATTTACCCCAATCACTTTCAAATGATCCAATATTATTCTCATCTATATTTTTGGGGATATCGACATTTAACAAATGTCCAAAGCAATCATGTTCACGAAAATCTTCTGGTTTACAATTGTTTATGTCATACATTCTTTCTAATAGTAAATACGGACAATCATCTTCTAAATTAAATCCAACATAAAAAACTTCTTTTGTATTTTGATATTTTGAATAAAAAGTTTGTTTTAAGCTCCAATGAGGATTATCTCTTGGACACCAATATTCATATTGCCATTCTACACCATATTTTATGACTATTTCAGAGAGGTCTTGATTTAATTGACTTAAATCTTCAATAAAGGAATTATAATTTTTTACAAGAGTTGATATTTCATTCATGAATATACCTCCAAGTTTTTTTCTCAAATTTTGAAGAGAATATAAATTTTTTATTTTTTTTGTATTTCCATGTAAAATTATAAGTGGATAAATTTATACCTGTAAAGTATTTTATTTGACGAAGAGATAAGAAATCTATTAAATCTTGAGCAAGTTTTTTTTCACCTAACTCGACTTCATTAATGAATTGCTTTAATAATGAAAATAACTCTTCCCAGTGTAGCCAATACAAACCAATATCTTTTGATAATTGCTTTTGTGTTCTTTCAAAAACTTCTGAAATATTGTAATCCTTTAAGGTAAGGAAAATAATATTTTTAATTTTTTTTCCATTATAGTATTCGTCTAAAATAGATGAATATCTTAATAATTGGTTCATGTATTGTTGTTCATTATCTATAAACTTTTCATCTAAGGGTGAATGATACTTACATTCAATAATTAATACCTCGTTATTATCCTCTAAAACTAAATCTGGTTCATTTATTTGAGAATTTTTGTTGCTTGGATATTTTTTCCAAAAATTTATTTTTAAATTATCAGAAAATGAAGCCGAAAAGTTTTCAGAATCTAAATTTTTTGCTTTTGATAAAAAATTATTTAAAAGAATATTAGATTTAAAGTATCTTAAATTTCCAAATATTGTACTTGTTAATACATCCTCAGAATATATGAAACTGCTATTCTTAGGAATTTTGCCATGTAGTTCATATATCATAAATTCTTAATCCTTGCGCCCCAGTGCGGGCGTCCACATAACAAGATTTACGGCGATAGAACAGTAAGCATGGCGAACAACCGATAAATCTACTGAATTCAATCTGCTGTCCGCCTTTTTGTTTAGGATTTCACCGTTTAACTTAGTCCGCGAGTGTTACGGTTCCGAATACACCTGGATTCATGTAACCGGTTCCGTTCTCGTCGTACCAGCTGAGAGTTCCGATTCTGCTTCCTGAGTCATCAGCGTCGTTAATCTGGAGCTCAAGACCAATCTTCTGTCCTGCGGTCGGCTTGATGTCGGTCCACTTGAAGGATGCAACCACCTCGTAGCCGTCGCTCGTAAGGCGTGTCTTGCTCTCCATGTTGGCCTGAGTGCACTTTGTTCCGTTGAAAGAAGTCTTGTTCTTGCAGCTTACACGGTACTGCTTGTCGTCTGCCTCGTAGCTTTCCTTCTTTGCGTTGTTCTCGTCGATGAAGACCTCGATGGAATCCTGCTGGTAGTCATCCGCGCTCGCAGTGTTGATTACGCTGTCCTTGACTGTGGCATACACATAGAGTGCTTTTTCATCCCAGAGCAGCTTCATGTCAGACTCAGCCTTTGCACCAAGACGGACATTGAGCTTCACGGAGTCTGCCTTGTTCCATGCGTCGTCGTCGAAACTTAAGGACGGGCTTCCCTTCTTGATTGTGGCCGTGGGTTTAAGAAGGGCCTTTGCATAGAACTTTGATGAAGATTCCTGGCTGTTCTTGAGGTCGTTGTAAGAGTATGACTCCTTTCCCGTGTCATAGCGGAAATCAATCTTCAGGGAGCCAGAAAGTTTTGCGGCGGATGTTTCAATCGCTGTTACCGCAGTGTCGGTAGCAGGAACCTCCTTTGATTTGATTCCGTTTCCGTCATCCACGTAGATTTTGAATTTCCCTGCGAGATTCTTTGAAACCGATGTCATTACGAAAATCTTTCCGTCTTTCCACATGGGGCGGAAGTATCCCTCGGATCCTCCTGCCTGAACAGTGTATTTGATGGCGTTGGAGAAATCCTTTCCGTCACCCTCAAGAATCGTCACGTTCTTGATTGCTGGCTCAAGCTTGTCGGGATCCGTGAATGCATAGAGGGCCGGTTTCGCCTTGTACTTTCCGTCGAAGAGGAGAGGACACTGTTTCTGAGAGCCGTCAGATCCGCCGCCCACGCTGTTCTGTGACTGGAGCCATGAGTACGGATCAAGAAGTCCCCAGAACACGATTCCGTTTACGCTGATTCCATTCTCTTTGTCAAGCTCAACAAGCTTGTCGTAGATTGCCTTGTAGCGGTAAGCCTGCTTGTTGTATTCCTCGTCGGGATTTTTCGGATCGTAACTTGCGCTTGCCTTCAAATCAAGCTCGGTAATCATCACGTTGCCGACCACGGCGCAGTAAGCACGTACCGCACTCTCAATCTGGGAGATTGTCGGAGAGTCCATGTTGTAGTGTCCCTGCATACCCATGCCGGTGATTCGGGTTCCCTCGGCGTTCTTCACGTCCTTGAGCAGCTGCACGATTCCCTCAACCTTGTTCGGCGAGCACTCGTTGTAGTCGTTGTAGTAGAGCTCCAAATCTTTCGGGGCATACTTGTTCGCGAACCTGAATGCGTTGATGATGAACTCATTGCTCTTGTAGACGTGCCACCAGCTTGATTTGCTTCCGTGTGTCGGGTCAGAAAGCTTGTCTGATCCTCCCTCCACGTCAGAGCGGTAGGTTCCCGTCGCATCACTGACAGCCTCGTTCACGACATCCCATCCGTAGAAGAGGGGACCGTATTTCTTTCCTGTTTCCGTGGATTTGTCGGTATAATAGGTAAGCATTGTCTTTATGTACCACTCAAGACGCTCGTTCATCACGTCCTTTGTCACATAAGCCTTTGAAGCGTCGTAATCCTCATGGAAGAACCATTCGGGAGCCTGTGAGTGCCAGACGAGAACGTGTCCGCGTACTTTCAGGGCCTGCTTCGGATTCGCCTTGTTCCAGTCCGCAATCTTGTCCAAAAGTGCGTCTGCTCTGCTGTGGTCAAGAACCGGCACCTTGATTTCCTTTCCGTTCAGCGTGTCGGTCGTGATTCCGATGGGACTGCGGTTTCCCTCATGGTAGCCGTTCATGGCATCCATCTTGAGCTCGTTTCCGAGTGTGACGGAGTTGAAGTGCTTGAAAAGAAGGTCCATGTAAAGACTGTCCGCAGCCTCAGATCCTGTGACAGCTCCACCTGCCCAGACCTTTCTTCCGAATCCCTTCTTTGATGTGAGCGCGTCCTTGAAGTTTGCGATGTCCTTTTCAATCGTGGGGGCGACCGATGAGTCAAGTCCTACCCTGAAATCATCGAGACAGTATGAGAGTCCCTCGCTTCCGTTGAACTGGAACTGAACCTGGTCATGCGGGTCCGCGAGAACGAATGATCCCGTAACCAGCTGCCATTTGTCGTCAAGAGTATAGTCCTTGTCGAAAGTGACGATGGCAGAGTCAACCTTCGACCAGTCAGACGTGGCTCCGTTCACAACAAGTCCGACCTTTCCCGTAGGTACCGCACTGTCCGGGGCAACCTTCATGTAAGCCGTGAATGAGTATGTCGCGCCTCCCTCAATGAGTGCTGCGATGGGACCTGCACAAAGCTGACACTGGGCGGAATTTCCGTTCTGAGAGACAACCTTCACATAATATCCTCCGCAATCCGCACCTGGCTGAGCGCCTTCTTCATGTGCCATGCGTGGAATGCCGTTAGGACTCCAGCTGTTGTCGTTCCACCACCAAAGGGCTCCTGAATCGCTTACTCCGTCAAAGTTCGCGTTGTAATCATTCAAAACATTCTGGTTGATTTCCCTGTTCTTTGCTTTTGTGGTCGCAGCAGGTTTTGAGCCGCTGTCACTTGCACAAGAGTTAAAAATCATGGGGACCATTGCGATTGCACAACCAATTGCCAATGCTTTTTTCAATTTTTCCTCCTTATTTTCCTTTTTGGCGAAAATACCATTTATTGTATTATATACCCATTTTAAAAAAAGTAAAATGAAAATAACGGAAATATTTTAAAAATTTTTGTACCTGTGTTCGTACTCTTTAAGGGAAGTTTAATATTGTGATTTTTTTGATGTTGCCGTATGATTAAAAGATCTCCTTGCTTGACAATGATTACCGGGTGGTAATATGATTGTAACCGAATAGAAGGGTTTTGTCGTGTTTATGCAGCGAAAGGAGCTAAGGAAAATGGAAAAAAATGATTTCGGAAAAAGTGCCTGTCTCTGGATTCTAATCTGCGGCATAATGGGCACGGTGACAATCTCCTGTGCGAGCGCGAAGTTCAGGAGCGACACAAAAACGATTGAGCTCAAGGGAAATCCCACGACCGGCTACACGTGGGTTTATGAGATTGAGGACGAGTCGATAATCCTCGTTGACGAGAAGATAAAATATCTCGGTAAAAAAAATATGGTCGGATCTCCAAGCCTTTTCACGTACACAATCAAGTCAAGGAAACCCGGCACGACCGAACTCCGCTTTGAGTACAAGAGACCCTGGGAGGACAAGAGCGCCGAGGAAAAAGTGACGTATTCTGTCACCGTGGACGAGAGCGGAAAGATTGAGATTGGGGAGTAAGCGGCGATTTTCTTCATGTCATGCTGAAAAACGTGATATATGACCAGCATGAGGTAGTAGCCCGAATGTCGAGTTTCACATTTATTGTAAATTTCCCGAGAATTTTTCCTTGCCGGATAGGTCT
>DFKI01000006.1:1006-7627 GCA_002373325.1 Treponema sp. UBA3649 | reverse complement strand
CCTGCTTGTCACGAACCTCACCTACATTACAGCGTTTCCTCAATCAACATTAAGTTTCCCATGCAATATTTACGGCACTTGCCTTATACATATTCCCTCACTCCCATGTTTTAGATTAACACATACTAACGACAGATGACCGGATAATGTCAATAATCCCTAACATCAAGCCCTGCATGGCACAGAACATCGAGCCCGACAATGACACTGAATGTTGAGCCATGTAATGACACCTTTTACCCTAGTAGTGGAACGCAGAGCCTCCGATGAACTCTCGGATGATTGACTGACTTGGAACCGCGGTGGCCGGGATGGTGCTGAAGTTGTCAAGGAAAGTCAAAAGACGGCATGCCTCCCCATATTCCTTTTCCATCGGCGTGACGCAACGCAAAAGTGGAGCCGCATAGACTTTGAGAACAGAAAGCTCGTAGTCAAGGGCAGTGTTCAGCATGGCATCGGCATTGTTTTGGAACGGGAAGATGTGGAGCCTCTCACCTTTTTGTACGGAATCCCACATGGCGATTGTACCTGCCGCGCTCTTTCCCCTGAACTGTGCGTCCCTTACGATTCTTCGGATAAGGCGGTTGTCGCTCGTGGCGATTCGGTTGTGGTCGTCGAGGTTCAGCTGCGTGAGCGCAGAAAGATAAATCTTGAATTTGAGTTCCGGCGGTACACGTGGGGTGAGCTTGTCGTTCAGTCCGTGGATTCCCTCCATAATCAGGATATCGTTTAGACCCAGGCTCATGGTCTCTCCCTTGTAATACCGTTTTCCCTCATGGAAGTCGTAGCACGGCACGTCGATTGTCTTTCCGTCAAAAAGCGAGAGCAAATCTTCATTAATCTGCTTTACGTCCAGAGCCTCAAGACACTCGTAGTCGTAGTTTCCGTTCTCATCTTTCGGTGTCTCGCTCCGTCCAAGATAGTAGGAATCCAGACTGATTACTTTGGGCACATAACCGATGGCCTGAAGCTGCAACGCAAGTTTTTTGCTCGTCGTGGTTTTTCCAGAAGACGAGGGACCTGCAATCAGGACGACCCTTGCTGTTTTCCGCTCGTGAATCTGGTCGGCGATGTCGGCAATGCACTTTACCTGCAATGTCTCGGTGATGTCGATAAAATCATTTACGCGGCGCTCGTGAATCAGCTGGTTAAGGCTTGCGGCGGATGTTACATTGAGCCTTTTTCCCCAATCCTTGTAGCGTTTGTAGATTTCAAAGAGTTTCGGCTGGTCCTGGAATTCGGGGAGTTGGTCTGGAGTCTCGTGCTTGGGATAGCGGAGGAGGAATCCTTCCTGGTAGGGCATGAGGTCAAAGACATCGAGCTCGGACGTGCTTCCAACCAGGGGACCGAAATAAAGGTCGGAGAATCCCTGGAGCGTGTTGATTTTTACGCGGGATGGAGTCCGGTAGTTGAGCTGCTTGCGTGTCTCAATCAGTCCAAGGTTTTCAAACATCGCACATGCTTCCTGATACGAGATGAAATCCGTGAGAATCGGCTCGTCGGCCTTTACGATTTTCATCATCTCATCCTTGAGCTGGGAAATCTGTTCCTTGGAGATTGGCTTTCCAGTGTCCAAAGTGTAATAATATCCGTAGTCAAGCGAATGTCCCACGAGAAGTCTTGCACCCGGAAAGAGATTGTGCGCTGCGGTTGCGAGTAAAAAACAAAGCGAGCGACGGTAAATCCTTGCCCCGTCCTTTGTGGCTTCAAAAACCGGCTCCATCGTGCAGCTTATGTCCACCACGGAATCCAGCGGGAGAATTTCATTATTTACTTTTACGGCCATGATTTTTTTATCCTGCGGACCAAGGCGGTTCAGGAGTGTCATCGGCCTGATTTCGTCATCAACCTGGATGGTCGAGCCATCGGGGAATGTAATGGTAATCTTCTTCATACCTAATATTGTACATCATAAATGCCGGTTTGACAAATGATTTTTTTAATTTCGGAAAAACTGTCATTGTCGGACTCGATCCGACAATCCCTTGTGGAAAAGAGATTGCCGTGTCGGTGCACGGCAATGACACATAATTCAGTGGTATTTTACACTTTGCATCTACAATCTTATGTTAACCTATGTTCATTCTTTGGAAAAAATGCTATAATCTCTTCCGATATATTATAATGAGGTCTTTATAATCATGAAAAACATTCAGAACAAATGGATACGCGGTGCGATTCCGGCACTTCTCCTTCATTGCAGCATTGGAACTGTATACTGTTGGTCGATGTTCAGCCAGGAAGTTGCGAACTACATCGGATTTTCAAAGGGTGCGGTCGAGTGGGCGTTCAGCTTTGCGATTTTCTTCCTTGGCATGTCGGCGGCTTTTTTGGGCGGACTTGTTGAAAAAAACATCCATAAATCATCGTTGATTGCTTCGGTCACATTTGCTCTTGGAATGGCGGGAACAGGTTTTTTCATCTGGTACGGAGGAAAATGCTTGCAGGCGGGAAAACCCAGCGTCCTTTCTTTGATCGGCATTTACGTGAGCTATGGATTTGTAATGGGCATCGGTCTTGGAACCGGATATCTTTCGCCGGTAAAGACTCTCATGCTTTGGTTCAAGGACAAAAAGGGACTTGCTACAGGTCTTGCCGTCGCTGGTTTTGGTGCTGCCAAAGCGATTGCTTCTCCAATCATGCAGGGAATGCTTGACAAGATGGGCGTGACGGGAATATACAAAATGTTCTATATCCTTGCGGCGGTTTATTTTGTGATGATGATGGCGGGTCATTTTATGCTCGCAAAACCAGAGGGCTGGGTTGAGCCACAGGTAAAGACAAAGGAAAACGGAATCATTTCTTCGCTTAAAGTTGAGCCGATCAGCTCATACATCGGAATATGGCTCATGTTCTATATCAACATCACTTGCGGACTTGCCATTATCTCCCAGGAAAAGATGATTGTGAAGTGCCTGGGACTCGGGACAATCGCTGGTTACATCTCGACGATTTCCGCTCTCTTTAACGCAGGTGGCCGCCTTGGATTTTCCGCTTGTGCAGATCAGCTTAGGGACCGCAACACAATCTACAAAATAATCTTCGCACTTTCCATCGGTTTTACTCTGATTGTCCTTTTGACAGGTGGAATCGCAAGAGGCGCCGGAAACATGATTCTGACTCTGTTCGTTCTTTTGCTCATCTTCGTCGTGAACGCGGGCTATGGAGGAGGATTTTCAAACGTACCGACACTCCTTTCCGATCACTACGGCATGGGAAATATTTCTGCCATCCACGGAATCACTCTTTCCGCATGGGCTTTCGCAGGTCTTTCGGGAAATCAGCTCGCCTCATTCATTGTAAACCACACAGGAAATTTTGTTGATGTCGCTGGAGTAAAGGCGAATCCTGCCGGATATCAGAACGTGCTGATTGTGACAACGATTTTGTATGCGGTCGCGATGTGCCTGTCCCTCTTTTTGGTTCGTCCAATGAAAAAGGAGGAAAATAAGGCTGAATAAAAAAGGAGGCTCACACATGGCTTTTAGACTGGCGATAGGGGAGTCTGATTTTGCTGACTTGCGAAAACATGGCGACTACTATGTTGACAAAACGGAAATCATCAATGAGCTCGTGAATGAAAACCACAACAAGGTCTCCCTTTTTACGCGTCCCCGTCGCTTCGGAAAGACTCTGATGATGAGTATGCTTGAGAATTTTTTCAGCGTCAGGAAGGACAGCAGGGATTTGTTCGAGGGACTTGCCATTACGAGGCATGAGGATTTGTGCCGCAAGTGGATGAATCAGTACCCGGTGATTTTTCTATCTTTCAAGGATGTGGAGGGGCTGGACTTCGAGAGCGCGTATGCGATGCTCAAATTGAATCTGTCCGAGCTCTGCATTGGCCTGGACCCGGTTTTCAAAGGCAAGTTTTTCGATGAGGATGACGAGAAGAATTTTTTCAATCTGAAGTCCAAGAAATCTGATGCGGCTGTGGTAAAAAACTCCCTCAAGATTCTCTGCCGCATGATGTATTCCGTGTATGGCAAAAAAGTAATCCTCCTGATAGACGAGTACGATGTTCCGATTGCGAAGGCGAGCGAAAGGGATTCTGGCGGAAACAATTTTTATTCTCAGATGCTTGACGTAATCCGGGGAATCATGAGCACCGCGCTCAAGGACAACGAGTTTTTGGAATTCGCGGTCATAACAGGATGTCTGAGGATTTCGAAGGAGAGCATTTTTACCGGGACGAAAAATTTCGCGTCGTATTCTGTGATAGACAAAAAGTACAGCACCTACTTTGGTTTTTCCGAGAGTGATGTGGAGACCATGCTTTTAAAGGCGGATCTGTCGGATGCGGCTCCTGTAATCAAGGCGTGGTATGACGGATATGTTTTTGGACATGATCATGTTTATTGTCCTTGGGATGTAATCAATTATATTTCAGATTTAAAATATGACCGAAAATCAAAACCCAAGAATTATTGGAAGAACACGAGCCATAACGGAATCCTCATGAGTTTTGTGAAGAGAACCGAGTTCAAAGTGAAGGGCAAGTTCGAGATTCTGATGAACGGCGGAACCATCGAACAGACGATTACTGACTCGCTCACTTACGACACGCTGCATTCATCGGAGTCTAATCTTTGGAGTGTCCTTTTGATGACGGGATATATCACAAAATCCAATCCTGACGATGATGGGGAAAACGTGTCGCTAAAAATTCCAAACAAGGAGATTGCGTCTATTTTTGAGGATACCGTGGTCAATTTGTTTAAGGAGACGATAGACCGAAGCAAACAGATGTCCATGATGGATGCGTTCTGGAGTGCTGATTCTGTCGGTGCCGGAAAAATGCTTTCAGATTTGCTCTGGAAGACAATCAGCTACAATGACTATCACGAAGATTATTACCATGCTTTTCTTGCGGGGACATTCACTGGAATCGGATATGAGGTTGAGTCTAACAAAGAAAATGGGCTCGGCAGACCGGACATAATTTTGAAAGATGAGGACAACCGGCGCGCAATCATCATTGAGGCAAAAAAATCAAAGAGCGAAGAGGACATGGACAGGAATTGCGACGAGGCTCTGCGGCAGATTGATTTGAAGCTATACGCCAAGGGACTTTACGGCTACACGCAGATTCTTTGCTACGGCGTTGCATTTTTTCAAAAGCAGGCGAAGGTGAAGTTGCTCCGCGGGTAGGTTGATATGAAAAAAAACAATCTTGTGAGGGCCATCTTTTTTGCGATATTCTCATCATTTTGTTTTGCGATGATGGGAATGTTTGTTCATGCATCCGGGGACCTGCCATTTTTTCAAAAAGCATTTTTCAGAAATTTGATTGCGGCAATCTTTGCTTTCGTGATTGCGTTCAAGGAGTGGAGAAAAAATCCTGAGGTGATGAAAGTAGAAAAGCCTGCGTGGAAATTTATTTTTCTGCGTGCGGCTTGCGGTACTGTTGGAATCTTCGGGAACTTTTATGCCCTTGACCACATCCCCATTTCGGACGCTTCCATGCTCAACAAGATGTCTCCGTTTTTTTCCGTGCTCGGAAGTTTTCTTTTCCTCGGTGAAAAACCTGCTCTGATTTCCGTGCTTTCGCTCATAGGTGCGTTTGGCGGTGCTCTTCTTGTAATCAAACCGACGTTCGACTTTACGAAAATTTTGCCAGGGCTTGCCGGATTTGCGGGTGGGGCAGGTGCCGGATTTGCATATTCGTTTATCAGGAAGTGTCACAAATATAAGGTGCATGGGAGCATCATCATTTTATTTTTCTCCGTGTTTTCTTGCTTGATTTGTCTTCCGTTTATGCTCGTGTTTTGGACACCCATGTCTTTAAAGCAGGTTCTTTTGCTTTTGGGGGCGGGACTTTCTGCAAGCGGAGGTCAGTTCGGAATCACCGGGGCATACTTCAACGCTCCCGCATCCAAGGTGAGTATCTACGAATACTTCATGGTGATTTTCAGCGCAATCCTTGGCTTCATCGCTTTCCGTCAGATCCCGGATTTGTGGAGCCTTGCAGGATATGCAATCATCATTGGAATTGCAGTGCTGGTTTTTATTTACAATGGGCGAAATCGCTAGGATACCATTTTACGCAACTTCTCCCAACCATCCATAATGTTGCACGGACATATCCACAAAATGATTAAAAAGAAGATTTATCTTTGAGTCAAATGCTGATTTATCAAAACTTTTTACAAGTAAGTCAAACATTTCAAGCTCTTCTTCGGTAAGACCTTCTTTCGCGGCACGATTGTCTTCCTGCTTCATGTCTTCTATAAGCTGCAAAAGTTGTTCGTAGTAATCTTCGTTTTCACTACCGCCGGCGTTATACTGGTCAATGATATTTTTGAAGCGTTCACTGAACTTTATTCTCTCGCAGTTTTTATTAATCATAATCTGCAGCATCTTTTGAATGAACTCTTTCATGTTATCAATTTCAATTGCCTTGTATTGAGCTTTGTGAATTTCTTTTCTAAGTTCTTCTACATCAACTTTAGAAAGATCTATGACTTTGAATTCGTGAATAAGATAGTTAGATGATTTTTTACCGTTCGGATCGCTGGTATCTTCCGGTTTTTCTGAACTGACAGATGTATCAAGCAGAGCCTGCATTCTGGCCTTTGCACGATCCAGTTTTTCATCATCAACATTGTTGTTCATCAAATC
>DFKI01000006.1:0-852 GCA_002373325.1 Treponema sp. UBA3649 | reverse complement strand
TTGTAATAACGCGGAACTTTTCTTTTCCTTCATCTTTCTGATAGATGATTTCCAATGCGTTTCGCAAGGCTTCAAGTTTTTCCAAGTCACTAGGCAGTTTGTTGATTTCATCAAGGTTTATGTCGAGGTCAGACAAGAACTCATCCGCTTCATCAATGCTCTGACCAATCAGTTCAAGTAGATATTCAATATCTTTTGCAGGGAATTCATCGCCGTCATCGCCGGTTGCATAATCGGTAAGGGCCTGCTGCATATACTTAAAGACATTTACATAATCGACAATGATACCGCTTGTCTTTCCGGGATAAACACGGTTTGCTCGAGCAATTGCCTGCATGAGAGTATGACCTTTCATAGGCTTATCAAGATAGAGTGTAGAAAGATTTGGAACATCAAAACCTGTAAGCCACATTGCACAAACAAAAACAAGCTGTAACGGATCATTTTTATCTTTGAAGCGGTCTTCAATATCTACTCCGTCAACAATCTTATTCATCTTGTCGCGGTGGGGTTTTATGTTAAGTCCCTGTTCGGCAAACTTCTTTTCTTCGTCTGCATCTTCAGAAATGATTACGGCCATTTCTACATTGTTCATATAATCAAGGCGGGCAGTAATTTCATCGCGCTCTTCTTTTGTGGCAGCGCTATTTCTGTCCTTTATAAGCTGCTTTTTTTCTTCTTCCCAGTAATGCTGAACTTTGTCGTACATTTTTACAGCAGTAAACTTATCAACCGAAACAACCATTCCTTTTCCAAGAAAACCACGACGAGGGAAATGATGTGCAATATCTTGAGCAATTTTATCAAGGCGTTCATCTCGTTTAAGAACTTCAATTATCTTGCTGCCTGAAT
>DFKI01000055.1 GCA_002373325.1 Treponema sp. UBA3649 | reverse complement strand
AGTTCCAGATTGGTTCTATGATTGAGTTCCCACGCGCCGCTTGCACAGCTGACAAGATTGCTGAGTACGCAGACTTCTTCTCATTCGGAACAAACGACCTTACACAGACAACATTCGGTTTCAGCCGCGATGACTACGGTAAGTTCATTGATTCCTACCTTGACCAGAAGGTTTTGGACTTCGATCCGTTCAAGACACTTGATCCCGACGGACCCGGTGATTTGATTGAGATTGCAGAAGCTAAGGGACGCTCAGTTAAGTCTGACCTGCACCTTGGAATCTGTGGAGAGCATGGTGGAGATCCTGCTTCAATCGAGCTTTGCTACAAGCTTGGTCTGAACTATGTCTCTTGCTCACCGTTCCGTGTTCCTGCCGCTCGCTTGACCGGTGCACAGGCTGTTATCAAGGCAAACGGTGGAGCTAGCGCAAAGAAGGCTCCTGCAAAGAAAGCCGCTTCCAAGACAACCGCAAAGAAGTCAACTTCAAAGGCTGTAGCGGAAAAGAAGGCTCCTGCAAAGAAGACCACCGCTAAGACAACTGCAAAAAAGACCACAAAGAAATAAGCCGAAAAGCTTAAGCGTCTTTTAGCAAGACATTTCCCCCCGGAGCGATTCGGGGGGATTTTTTATGTCCGAAAAATTTGAGAATTTTAGTTTTGGCCATGCTTAGCTGTGCACTCCTATCTTTCGTCGCATGTAATAACAACGCTGGATCTGATGACAATGGCGGTGGATCAGCTTCATTAGCTCCATTTGCTGGAACAACTTGGTGCATGGAAAACTGAAGCATCATGTACACTGACTAAGCAGACTAACTAATTTTTGCAAATATGATAAGTAATTAACTTGTCAAACCCTGTCATCGTTTTGATGATAGGGTCTTTTTTTTGTCACACGGATTGGAAATTGCTAACGCAATTTCTTTTGGGGATGGAGCGGGAAAATCGTTAGATTTTTCCAAATCCGTGTGACAATCCCTTTGTGTCAGAGCATGGGGAAGCGGAGGTCCGTGGACTGCCGAGCGATGGGCTTTGCAGAAGGTGTTCCGCCGGGGGTGATCGGGCAGGGATGACAAGCAACTTGGCTTATTATAAGGAACAAAACCCCTTACGAATTAATTTTTTTGAGATGCCCTATTTTTTTTACTTGACAAACTGCACATTATAATGTACAGTCATTTTATGGAAAGAGAACAACCCTTAAATGCCGTCTTTTTTCAAACAGAGCAGGGAAATCAACCATGCAGGGATTTCATAATCAATCTTTCACAAGATGACAAACGTGAGATTGGTGCAAAAATTTTTGAGGTCCAAAAAGGTTTTCCCTTGGGATTACCGCTTGTAAGAAAAATGGATGAGGATTTGTGGGAAATTAGGCTCTCCATTACAGATGGGATTTGCAGAATTTTTTTTACGATTGCAGAGAATACAATGGTATTGCTGCATGGCTTTGTAAAAAAATCACAAAAACACCGCAGAATGAGTTGCAGTGTGCAAAGGGCAGATTGAAACTGTTCAAGGACATGAATAAATGAAAGGAATAGGACAGGATTTTGAAGATTTTATGATTGAACAGGGGCTGTATGAGGAAGCAAAAGAAATTGCGGCAAAAAGGCTGATTGCCCTGCAGCTTGAAGCAGAGATGAAAAAGCAGAAAATCTCAAAATCCGCGCTGGCGAAAAAAATGCATACTTCCCGTACTGCCGTAGACAATATTCTCAGCCTTAATCACAATACATCCATAGGAATTTTGGAAAAATTTGCAAATGCCCTTGGTAAAAAAATCCAGATAGCTCTTATTTAATATCTGATGCAATTTATCCACCATCAGCATTGCGGGTGGTGTTCTGCCATGCCGTTTTGATGTAAGATGTCGGTAGCCATAAAACATGGTTGCCGGTCTTTTTTTTGCCAAGGTCCGTGGACCGCGTTAGTGGTGAACAAATCCGTTTGTTTCCCACACGCACTCATAATCCGTACAGGTGCGGTAGTCCTTTTTTTTGTTAGAGATTGCCGTGTCAAGCACGGCAATGACAGATTGTAGCACGGCAATGACAGATTGTAGCACGGCAATGACAGGTTGTGGCTCGGCAAAAAGGGGTAAATCTGTCATTAAAAATGTTTGGCATCTAAAGTTGACGGCTGATTTTTTTTATGGTAAAATATCAGTAAGGTGCAAAAGTGAAATTAGGGAAAAAACACAAAAAAGTCAAGGGAGCCTTGCAAAGGAAAATCAAGAGAATCTTTTCAAATCCCTTTACTTACATCGGCATAATCATCGTCATATCAATCTGTGTGGCAACCTATGTCGTCTACCTGACTGAATCCGGAGGTAGAACGGACAGTGACATTGACGGCTGGTTCGACACAATCTGGCACACGATCGTTGCGGTTTCAGCGGCATACTTCGACTATTACGTGAAATCGGTTCCGGGACGCATGGCATCTCTGGTGCTTCTTCTCTTCGGAATGATTGTGTTCAGTTTTATAACCGGTAAAATCACATCAGGATTTATGAACTTATTGATGAAAGGAAACAAGGGATTGAAAAAGCTAAGGAACATGAAGGGTCATTTTATTATTTGCGGTTGGCGGCCAGGGTTCGACAAGATTTTGGAAGCGGTGATGAATTCAAATCCTGACATTCTCTCCGACATGATTGTTTTGGTAAACGAGGCTCCTGACCAGATTGAGCAGTTGAAGTCGCAGCTTCAGTTCAAGGACGTGAATTATGTCGCGGGTGATTTTGCGGACGCTGCTGTTTTAAAACGTGCGTTTATCAGTACGGCGCAGAGAGCCCTGGTGATTTCCGATCAGTCCAAAAAGCGGACCGAACTTGAGACAGATTCCCAGACGGTACTTGCGGTTCTTGCCCTGAAAAATGAAAATCCATCGCTTTACATTGCGGCGGAAATCATGGACAAAAAATTCGAGGAGCACTTGCAGCTCGCACATTGCGATGAGATTCTTTTGACCCAGGAATACGAGCATGGTCTTTTGGCAACGGCATCAAGCGGATTGGGATACAGCAATGTGATTAAATCGCTCATCGGGGAAGACGCGGAATCTGGTATTATAATAGATGACATACCAGGTTCGTTCGCCGGAAAACAATACAAGGATTTTCTTTCGTATGTGGCGGAGAAAAACGACGAGGTGCTTGTCGGACTTTTGCTCAACACGAAACGAAATCAGCAGTCGAAAAAATCAGCTGAGTCTTCGGAAGGTCAGAATCTCGAATCAGCCTACAATGTTCCCATGCTCACACCTCCGGATGATTTTATAATTCCAAAAGATGCAAAGTCAATTTTGATTTGTGCCAATCACTAGGGGCTGCATTATGGGAAAAGAAAAGAAAAAGCAAAAGCAGGGACGAAAAAAGGCGTCCGTTTTCAGGCAGATTAAAATCGGCTTACAGGATCCGATTACCCTCATCTGCATGGGAATTGTCTTTTTGATTTTGGTCGCCTGCGTGGTGATTTACAATACAGAGACAAAGACAGACAGCGGAATCGAGACAAAGTTTGACACGTTCTGGTTTATGTGCGTCGCAGTTTTCGCAAACTATTTTGAGTACGTCTGTGAGTCGCTTCCTGGACGAGCCGCCGGTTGGACCATGTTGATGACGGGACTGGTGCTTTTCGGCTGTATCACGGCTAAAATCGCATCCTGGTTTATTGATATTCAGATGAAAAACGACAAGGGGTTAAAAAAATTGAATAAGATGAAAGGACATTTTTTACTTTGCGGATGGAGACCCGGTTTTGAGAACATAGTCGATAACGTGCTCGCATCAAATCCGGACATCGCTCCCGACATGATTGTTTTGATAAACGAGGCACCCGAGCAGATTGAGCAGCTGCGTTCCATCCCCCGGTTCAAGGATTTGAATTTTGTGGCGGGAGATTTTACCGACGAGGCAACTTTGACCAGGGCATATATCCACGAGGCATCGAGAGCTCTTGTAATCTCGGACAAATCAAAGTCCTATTCAAACCTGGAGATTGACTCACGTACAGTTCTTGCGGTTCTGACGATGGAAAGCATGAGCCGTGGAATTTACATTGCGGCGGAATTAATCAGCGAGAAGTTCGAAAAGCATTTGAAGATGGCCCACTGTGACGAAATCATTTTGACCCAGGAATACGAGAGAAGTCTTTTGGCAACGGCATCGAGCGGAAAGGGATACAGCAATGTGATTCACGCACTGATAAGCGACGCTGATTCTGGAATCCTGATTGGGGATGTGCCGGAAAATTTCATAGGAAAGACTTACAAGGAACTCAAGGATTTTGCATGGAATTCAAGGGGCAAAAATGGAATCCTTGTGGGACTGCTCTTGAACTCAGGAAATTTCCACTTGAGGCGAATGGAGGCAATCCGTGAGGCACAGAAAAATCCGAACATCAATGCGATTATCGGAAGTTTGCAGAAAGTAAAAAATCTTGTGAGCAACGATCCTCTGCTTACTCCCCCGAATGATTTTGTGGTCCCGAAAAATTCCAAGGCGATTTATGTGCGCGGAAGAAACGAAGCGTAAGGCAGGTGCAAGATGGATTCATTTGAACAGGTTCTACCCAAACTGGTAAAGATTCAGCTTTTTGCGGATTTTGACATTGAAAATCCTGATGACAAGCGCATTTTGAAAGCCGTGTACGACAATCTTTCGGTGCAGAAATTCAAGGCTGGAAAAACAATCATCAAGGAAGGTGAGGTCGGCGACTCATTCTACATTTTGTATGAGGGACAAGTTTTGATTACGAGAGGCACTCCCGCAGGAGATGTGATTGCACTTGCGACTCTCAACTCCGAGCAGAACATCTTTTTTGGAGAGACCTCAATCATCAGTAACGATGAGCGAACGGCAACCGTAACGGCAAAGACCGAATGTACGACGCTGACCATCTCTGGAAAAAAGTTTCTTGAAATCTGCGACTCCGAGCCCATTCTTGGTTACAGGGTTCTTGCGGTTCTTGCGAGGAGACTTGCAAACACAATCCGTGAGACCAACAAGGACAAGGCCATTTTGTACGAGGCTCTTTGCAACGAGATTGAAATCGGCGTGTGACAAGCGGCGAAGGGGGCTGCATATTTATGGTAGAAAATAATCTGATTTGGTTTGCGAGCGAGATGGACTCCGGGGAAAAATGCCGCATTATTCCAAAGATGGCGAACAGGCATGGACTGATTGCGGGTGCGACCGGTACCGGAAAGACTGTTACTTTGAAAGTGCTTGCGGAATCCTTCAGCGACATGGGTGTTCCCGTTTTTCTTGCCGACGTGAAGGGTGATTTGGCCGGCATGGTGAAGGCTGGGGCTGATTCCCAGAACATGCAGGAGAGGATTAAAAGATTCGGGCTCTCAGACTCAGGTTTTTCCTACCGACCTTACCCCGTGACTTTCTGGGACCTTTTCGGAAAAAACGGAATCCAGCTGAGGACGACCGTTTCTGAAATGGGACCGCTTCTTCTTTCCCGCATCATGGGACTGAACGACTTGCAGAGCGACATACTCACCATCGCATTTAAAATCGCCGATGACAACAATCTGCTTTTGGTGGACACGAAGGATCTGAAGGCTCTGCTCGGTTTCATCAACGAAAACGCGAAGGATTTTGCCAACGATTACGGCAACATGAGCAGCACTTCCATAGCAACCATTGTCCGCTCGATTGTGGCTTTGGAGCTTGCCGGTGGAGAGACTTTTTTCGGAGAGACTGCCCTGAACATAAGCGACTGGTTCACGACTGACTCTGACGGTCGCGGCATGATTCAGATTTTGGACAGCCAGTCCTTAATCAGCAACACGAAACTCTATTCCACTTTTCTGCTCTGGATGCTCTCGGAGATGTTCGAAAATCTTCCCGAGGTGGGGGACATGGACAAACCCAAGATGGTCTTTTTCTTCGATGAGGCTCACTTGCTTTTTAAGGACGCGCCGAAAGCCCTGGTTGAAAAAATCGAGCAGGTGGTAAAACTTATACGCTCAAAGGGAATCGGCATTTATTTTGTGACTCAAAATCCGCGCGACATTCCTGACGGGGTTCTTTCACAGCTCGGAAATAAAATCGTGCATGGGCTTCGGGCCTATACTCCTGCGGATCAAAAAGCGGTAAAAGCCGCCGCGGAGTCATTCCGTGTGAATCCCGCGTTCAACACTTACGACACATTGCAGGGGCTTGGAACCGGAGAGGCTGTGGTTTCTGTCCTTGATGAAAAAGGAATCCCGACCGTGGCTCAGAAGGTGGGCATACTTCCGCCGCAGAGTTTTATGGGAAGCATTGATGCCGGAACAAGGGAATCCTCCATAAAATCATCCGCGCTTTATGAAAAATATTCCGTTGCGTTCGACCCGGACTCAGCTTATGAATTTTTAAGCCGCCGTGGAATGGATGCAGAGTCGGATACGGCTCAGGATGTAAATGAGGAGGAAAACACTGCTCCTGAAAATAATTTGGCTCAATCAAATCAGGCAGAGGAAAAACCTGCCGTCAAAAGACCCATGACAAAGACGGAGGAATTTCTCATGCGGAAAAATGCCGAGAAAAACGCAGCCTCCGCTTCCAGCTCTCCAAAACCCGCGGGACAAACTTCCAAAGCAGCGTCCGGGAAATCATCAAAATCTTCTCCCGTAAAATCTGCCGGTCGTTCTGCCGTGGGATCTCTTGGACGTGAACTTGGAAAAAGCGTCGGCTCATCTTTGGGCTCGCTCGGAAAGAAAATGGGAGGGAACCTCGGCTCAAGTTTGGCAAGGGGACTTTTCAGCACGCTCTTTTCCGGGAAATGAATTTCGGATCCGAAATTTGTTGAAAAGAAAAACTATAGATAATCGTTCTGCATTGTGATATAATGAGCACATGGGAATTTATCTGAATCCGGGCAATGAGAATTTCCGCTTGCAGACGGAAGAAATCTATGTTGATAAAACACTTCTCATTGAAGAAACCAACAGACGCTTAAACAGACCCGGCTCCAAATTCATCTGTCTTTCTCGTCCACGCCGTTTTGGAAAATCCATCGCAGGTAATATGCTTTGTGCCTATTACTCCAGGGGTGCGGATTCGGAAAAACTTTTTGAGCCGTATAAGATTTCAAAATCAGAATCCTTTGAAAAGAATTTGAATAAGTTCAATGTGGTGAAACTGGATTTAAATGCACTTTACGGCAACTGGATTGGACTTAGTGATGCGGAAAAAGAAGGACACAGTTTCGTCAGTTTTTTTTCGAAAAAAATCTGCTCCGAATTCACCTCGGAATTTCCGGACGTAAAATTTGCGGAGACCTCTGTTTCCGATTACATACAGAAGGTTTATTCGCAGAAAGGAGAGACCTTCATCATCGTAATCGACGAATACGATGTGTTGATACGCGAGAGGGCTGATGTCAAAGAATTTGAAATCTATCTTGCTTTCCTCAACTCTCTTTTTAAGAACGAGGAGCTTAAGCCTGCCATTTCACTTGCATATCTCACGGGAATACTTCCGATTATGCGGGACAAAATTCAGTCAAAGCTAAACACTTTTGATGAAATCACCATGCTTGATGCCGGGAACTTTGCGGAGTACACGGGATTTACGACCGATGAGGTAAAAAGTCTCTGCGAAAAATATCAATGCGATTTTGAGGAGTGCAAAAGTTGGTATGACGGATATCAACTTCAGGAATTTGAAATCTATAATCCGCAAGCCGTCATAAAAGCTGTTCAGAGAGGAAGGTTCAAATCCTACTGGAGCGCGACATCAAGTTATGAGGTCGTTGCGGAAAAAATACGCATGAATTTTGCCGGCACGAAGGAAGATGTAATTTCGATGATGTGCGGAGAACATGTGTCCCTTGATGTTGAGGAATACGACAATACAATGACTGGATTTAAAAACAGGGATACAATCTTCACATATCTGATTCACCTGGGGTATCTTGCGTATGATGAAGACGAAGGAAGGTGCTATATTCCGAACCGGGAGATTTATGAGGAATGGAAGCGCGTGATAAAAAACACTCCTGATTACAGTGAGACGAACAGAATAATTCTGGATTCCGAAAAACTTCTGAACGACACAATCGCCATGAACGAAAAAGCTGTTGAGGAGGGGCTTGATTCCGCACACAGGCATGTCACTTCCTACAGAAATTATAATAATGAATATGCCCTGCACATATACGCTATGAACTCTTACATCATCGCAAAGGAACTTCCGACCGGCAACGGTTGCGCTGACATTGTGTACATCCCGTTCGATAAAACAAAGGACGTGCTGATTGTCGAGCTAAAATATAACAGCTCTGCAAGCAAGGCCCTGGAGCAAATCAAGACGAAAAAATATTTTGATCTGCTCGGTAACTGGCAAGGCGGCATTCTTTTTGTTGGCGTGAATTATGACACCGGGACAAAAAAACACGAGTGCAGGATTGAGCGTTTTGTGAAATAATCTCCTATTTTGCTCCCCATTTGGCATAATATGCGTCTATCTCTTTTTTGAGCTCGTCGGTGATTACGCTGCCGGAAAGATGCTCCACGACTTCTTTCATTGTGACGATGGCAATGGCGGGGAATCCGTATTTTTCGGTGATTATGTCAAGCGCGCTCTTGTCTGAGTCCAAGGCTTTTTCCATGCGGTTCAGACTCACAATCTCCCCGACGATTTTGACCTTGCCCTGGGATGCCACGATGGGGTAGGTCTCCTCGATGGATTTTCCTGATGTGGTCACGTCCTCAATGATTACAACCCTGTCGCCGTCCTTTATGTCGCTTCCCAAAAGAAGTCCCTTGTCTGCGCCGTGGTCCTTCGCTTCCTTTCTGTTGGAGCAATAGCGGATTTCCTTTCCGTACAATTTGCTGTAGGCGATTACGGTTGCGACGCTCAGCGGGATGCCCTTGTATGCGGGACCGAAAAGCACGTCAAAATCATCGCCGAAATTCTCGTGGATGGCCTTTGCGTAATATTCACCGAGCTTTGAGAGCTGGCTTCCTGTAACGTAGCCTCCCGCGTTCATAAAAAATGGTGACTGCCTTCCGCTTTTCAATGTGAAGGATCCGAATTTGAGCACCTGGCTCTGAACCATAAAATCAATAAAATCTTTCTTGTACTGTTCCATGCCTTTTATCTTATCAGATTTGCACTCCTTTGTAAACGTTCATGTCATTGTCGGACTTGATCCGACAATCTCTTTCGGTTAGAGATTCCCGTGTCAAGCAC
>DFKI01000184.1 GCA_002373325.1 Treponema sp. UBA3649 | reverse complement strand
TGGCTCCAATACGAAAAATCATTTCGGTTCTCTCACTGGCGCTGTGTTTTTCATCAGGATTTTCAGCGGGGTGGGATAAGAACCGCTCAACCGGCGAAAGCGTGGAATCTGATAAGAAAGAGAGGCGGGCATCGGAGGCGGAAACGAATCTGGAGCTTGCAAGGGACGCATATTACGGGAAGGATTATTCATCCGCAATCAAATATTTCAAGAAATCGGCAAAGAGCGGCAATCCGGACGCGCAGTACGAGCTTGGGTGCATGTATTTCCTTGGGCTCGGGACTTCGGTGAATTATGCGACGGCCCAGTCATGGTTCAAGAAGGCTTCGGCAAACGGAAACTCTCAGGCTCGGTTCAGCCTTGGGATTATGGCGGAGTACGGATTGGGATGCAGGACTGATTTTTCACAGGCAGCGGCTTGGTATGAGCTTGCTTCGGAGGACGGAATCTACGAGGCGGAGAACAACCTTGGGGTTTTTTATCTTCTCGGAAACGGTGTCCCCCAGGATTTTTCAAAGGCGGCCTTGCTTTTTCAGTCGGCGGTCAGTCATGGCTCATCCGAGGCCTCATGCAATCTGGGATATATGTACGAGACGGGAAGGGGAGTTCCTCAGTCATACGTGGAGGCTGCATCCTGGTATGAGAGAAGCGCGTCCGATGGAAATGCCCAGGCACAGTGCAATCTTGCGGTTTTGTATGAGAACGGGCTTGGAGTTCCTGTGGATTTTAACCGGGCTCTGGACCTTTATCAAAAATCGGCGTCCCAGGGAAATCCGATGGCCCTTGTGAATCTGGGTGCAATCTATGCGTCTGGAAAATTTGTGCAGACGGATTTGAGCTATGCGGGGCAGTGCTTTGAGAAGGCTTCGTCCCTTGGCGATTCGTTGGCTTCTTCAAATCTTTCGGTGGTAAGGGGAAGGGCGAACTCTTCCGGCGGATATTCCTCTGCTTGTGTCTGGTACAGGTCGGGAAGTCCTTGCAGCGTGAAATTATAGGAGGCTGGAAATGAGACGTTTCGGAAAAATCTTTTTTTGCCTTTTGCTGTCCCTTTTTAGCGTTTTCTCATCCGTCGCTACGACTCTGCCGGTGGATTTCGGGGGGGATGAGTATAAGGATTTGCACAGGTCGGAGCATACTTACATAGAGATCCGCTCAAACCCGAACGGTGCCGCAGTTTATGTGGATGGAAAATATCAGGGGGTCACTCCTTTGCGTGCGGAGGTTCGTCCTGACGTTAATCACAAGGTAGAGGTCGAAAAACCGGGGTGGAGGGGCGAGTCAAAAAATGTCTTTGCCTCACGAGGGTCCGTTTCCAGCGTGAGTTTTTATCTGGATGAGATTCCTTCGGCGGGAAGCATTCATGTTTCGGTGAAAAACGCGTCGGGATGCAGCTTGTATCTGGACGGAAGCTACAAGGGAAAATCTCCTCTCACAATCAAGGACCTGAAGCCGGGCAGATATAAAATCCGTGTGTCCAAGCCGAATTTTCCGGATGAGTACAAGACTGTGACGGTCGCATCCGGGGAGAATGTGAGGGCAGAGTTTTCTCTGAGGATGGGGGAGCTTTGGGTTCATTCGCCTGGAGTAAGCGGGGCATCTGTCTATGTGGACGGAAAGTACAAGGGCACGACACCTTATCATGGCTCTGACATTGAGCCCGGAACCCATGAGCTTAAGGTGACGAAATCTCATTACAAAAGCTATGTGCGGAAAATCACTTTGAGAAGCGGATATACCCAGAGCGTCAATGCTGACCTTGAGAAACTTGCCGAGCTTTATGTCCGTACCACGAACACGACGGGAGCCTCTGTCTACATAAACGGAAGGAGCGTGGGAAGCACACCTTATCACGGCGAGGATTTTGAGAGCGGATATTATACCGTGAGGCTTGAGAAAAAGCATTACAGGACGGAGGAATTCTCTGTCTTTGTTGACGAGGGGCGCACGAAGAACGTCAATTATGAGATGACGAAAATCTCAGGATATCTTGATGTCTCCGCTTATCCATCTTCGGCAAAAATCACTGTGGACGGACAGACATACAGCCGGTCAATGGAACTTGACGAGGGAATCCATCAGTTGAGGGCCCAGTGCTTCGGATACGAGGATATGACGGAAAGCGTTGAGATAATCAGGAACCGTCATCAAAGTCTGGATTTGAGCCTTGTCCCCCGCAGATTCGAGATTCTTTCATTTTTTGCGGAATCTTCCCCGGGCGGAGTAAAATTCAAATGGAGCGTTACGGCGGAAGGAAGCGGTGTGATTTCGGTGCGTGATTCATCGGGTGCTGAGATTGTCTCATGGAACGTGGAGCTTGGCTCATGGAAGGAATACATTGAGTGGGACAGAAAGATTGCCGGAGTCCCTGTGGAAAACGGTTCCTATACGGCTGTCCTTTGTGCTTCGGGAGATGAGGTGCCGGCCACATTTGTCGTAAGCGGAGGCGGGGATTCCTTTTCAAAGCAGCGGTCCCTGGATTCGGCAAGGGAAAAGGTGAGGGGCGAGATGGAAAAGGCTTCTCCGTCAAAATCAGCAGCTGACCTTACGTTCTTTTCCATGGACAATGTGTTTGAGTCGGAGAGAAACGGACTTTTTTTCAGCCTTGACTGCGGATTCAAATCTGACGGTGACTATGAGGCCGGTGGAACTTTTACCGTGAGCTGGAGTCCCATTCCGTTTACAATCTTCGGAGCGGAGGGCACATTTACAAGGGGAAAAAATTCAAGCTATCCTTCCGCTGATTTCAGCAACTTTGCCTCGGGATATATCATCGCGGGTCTTACGGGCACTTTCGGGGCAATCCGTCCCTATGTCTACGTGGGAGCCGGTTACTGCGGATATTTTGCCTTGCCGGGTGATTTGAAATCCAGCGACGGAGGAAACATGCTCGCTTCGGGACTCAGCATGGAGATTGTTCCCGGAATCGATTTTATCTTTGGCAAATGGTCCCTGGGAGCTTTCTTTCGCGGAAGACAGGACATGGAGACCGGAAACTACGGCATGTTCGGACTCAGCGTGGGGATTGACTTATGGTGATGAGCATGAGCGTGGGCATGAGCATGGGCATGAGCATGGGCGGTGAAACCCGACATTCGGACTAAAAGCCCTAATTTCGACTTATACGAAACAATGTCATTCCCGCGCTCCGACGCGGGAATCCCTTTTGCAGGAGAGATTGCCGGATCAAGT
>DFKI01000185.1 GCA_002373325.1 Treponema sp. UBA3649 | reverse complement strand
CGTTTTTTGACACCGGATGAGACGCGACGCATGTTTTGTTAGGGCATGGGGAATCAAGGAACCTCGCCCTGCCGTCATCCACGCAAATCACCGACACGCCGATTTTTCCCGGAATCTCATACACGCCGTCCCGGGTCAAGGGGTAGATGTATTTCTCATCCCCGGCAAAAACCAAAAGCACGTCTCTCCCCGATTTTTTCCGAAGCGCATAAAAAATTGAAATCAGCACCAGAAAAAGACAGAGACTGAAAATGACGGCATCCCCGATAAGATTTTTTTTCACACGCATCGGTTCCTACACCCATCGTGCGGAGACACCCACTCCCTCAAAGCGGCCTTTTTTCACACCGATTGAAAGACCGTGGTTCAAAACTGTGACAAGGATGAAAATCACCCAGAAAAGGACAAAAAACACAAGGCAAAAAACAATGGTACCGGGATGAGAAAGACAAAAATCAGAGACCATGCTCACATTCTCCGAGCCGTCCGGAAGCGATGTCAGAAGAAACACCCCAAGAAGAGGAAGTCCGATTGCCAGAATAACAAAAATCAGTATGGTCCAGCCCCTGTAGATTTTTACACCCATCTTTCATCCTCCAAAACATTAAGTCCGTCAGGCAGCTCGTTCTCACCATCTTCATCAGGAAAATTCTGCGACAAAAGTTCCCCGCACCTTTTTATTGCAAGAAGATACGCCTCCTTTACGTTTCCCGCAGAAAGACTCTCGCTCATCTCATCCGCAATCAGATTCCATAAATCCTGGGAAAGTTTTCCGCTGATTCCGGTATCCCCGACTATGCGGACCTCCCTTTCCATGAAGGAGACGAAAATCAAAAGTCCGGTACGCCCCTTGGTCCCGCTCGCACCGCTTTCAATGAAATATCTCATGGCCCGGTCTGACACGCTTTTCTGTCTTACTCCAAGCGGGATTATCATTCTGTCAAAGGATGGGACGCAACAGAGGAGCAGAATCAAAAGCATGAGCAGAGTGCAGTTCACGGCAAAAAAGAGGGAGAGAGTCCATGGCTGCACGTCAGAAAAATGATTTTCAAGCCACAGATAAATCCTTGGGGAAAGCGGAATCATGCATACAAAAAAAGCGAAGGCACAGAAAAATGACGCAAGGAATTCCCATCCCGAGTAATTCGCGCTCTCCGCCGTAATCGCAAGCACAATCTCCCCGGAAGTCTTTTTTTCTTCCTCCGCCACAGCATTCCTTATCTCGTCAAAATCCTCTTGTGAGAGCCTTATTTTTCTTTTCAGATTCTTACACCGCATCAATCGCCCCTTTCATTTTATATAGAAGATAATCTTTTATCCTTCCAAAGTCAAATTTTTTTTGATTTCCGCCATCGCCTGATTTTGAAGCGCCCTTATGAAAAATGCAAAAATATGCAGAATTTGCAAACACCATATTGAAACATTTCTTACTTATTTATATAATCGCTATTTAGGGTATTTTTGAAAATGCCCTAAGCAGTGATTTTTTTAAGAGGTTTCCTATGGAGCAGATTAAATATGATTTTACGGTGGACAATCTGGGACCCTGCACGGTTCCCTCACCGATAGAGCTTTCACGCGAGCATGGCAATTACCGAGCGACCTACGTGAAGGACACGTCTTTCGTTAGAAATCAGGTCAATGTTTTCGCCGACGACCCTGCGGACGCTAACGACATGACGAACCTGATGGAAAAGGCTGGTCCAAGGGAAAAAATTTATTTCAATCCGGCCCATGTGACGGCTGGAATCTGCACATGCGGAGGTCTCTGCCCGGGACTCAACGACGTAATCCGCGCCGTGGTAAGATGCTTGTGGAACCGCTACGGTGTGAGACGCATCAAGGGAATACAGTTCGGCTACAAGGGATTTTTCCAGGAGCAGGGATTTGACTCAATCGACCTGAATCCGGCGAACGTGGACGAGATACACAAGATTGGAGGATCCTTCCTCGGAACTTCACGCGGAGGCGGAGACAGGACTGCGGAGATTGTTGACTCCATCGAGCGCATGGGAATCAACGTGATGTTCATCATCGGCGGTGACGGAACCCAGAGAGGCGCGCTGGACATTGGAAACGAGATTGAAAGACGCGGGCTCAAGGTTGCTGTAGTAGGAATCCCCAAGACGGTGGACAACGACCTTCAGTTCATTGACCGCTCATTCGGATTTGAGACGGCGGTTCAGCAGGCTACAAAGGCCGTTAACTCATGCCACATGGAGGCCCAGTCACAGATTAATGGAATCGGTCTCTTGAAGCTGATGGGACGCGAGTCAGGATTCATCGCTACGGCTGCCGCAATCGCAAGCCATGAGGCGAACTTCTGCCTGATTCCTGAGGTTCCCTTTGAGATGGACGGTCCGAACGGATTCCTTGCCCACCTTGAGGAAAGGCTCCACAGAAGGGGACATGCGGTAATCGTAGTGGCCGAGGGTGCGGGACAGGATCTTCTTGCTGCCACAAACCAGACCGACGCCTCAGGAAACAAAAAGCTTGCCGACATCGGAACTTTCATAAAGGACAGGATTACCGAGTACTTCAAGGAAAAGAAAATCCACATCAACCTGAAATACATCGACCCGAGCTATGAGGTACGTGCCGCCGTCACAACCGCGAACGACTCAATCTACTGCGAGAGACTTGGAAACAACGCCGTACACGCTGCCATGGCCGGAAAGACAAAGATTGTAATCGGTCTCGTGCATGACAAGTACGTGCACATCCCAATCTCAATGGCGACATTGAAGAGAAACATCGTTGACCCGGAGAGCTCACTCTGGAGAGACTGCCTTGACGCAACCTTGCAGCCGGTCTACATGGTGAACAACATCAACACAGTCACCGAAAAACTCCGTCAGGCGGCATCCGAGGCAAACACCAAGGCCCTTGAGAGACTTGAGAAAGTGACCAAGATGAAGAAATAAGCCGGGAGATTAACACCTTATTCCTAAACCCATGCCCCACGCACCGACGTGGGGTTTTTATTTGGCAAGGACGGGATGGCAGACTACTAGCCCTAATTTCGACTTATACGAAACAATGTCATTCCCGCGCTCCGACGCGGGAATCCCTTTTGCAGGAGAGATTGCCGGATCAAGTCCGGCAATGACA
>DFKI01000080.1:20702-22191 GCA_002373325.1 Treponema sp. UBA3649 | reverse complement strand
TCCGCTGATTGCAAACCTGATTGACCGCCGCCGTCTCTATGAGATGAACAAGGTCATTTCCGACACAGCAGAGTACGGATGCTATCTCTTCGCCCGCTCATGTGTGCCGCTTCTCCAGGATTTCATGAAGAACTCCGTCACCACAGCCGACATTGGAAAGGGAATGGAGCTCAAGACCACTGCGGTTCCGAACAAGGAGCTCGTGCAGGTCAACGAAGCCATCCGCAACCACCCGATTGAGGAAGTGGGAAAGAGACTCCGCGCGTACATGACAAGCATGAAAGCATTGGTCTAGAAATAATTCTGGAAAAATGATATGATGGGCTGTCCGTAAATTCGTTTTCGGGCAGCTTTTTTTGTTTAAAAAATGGAGGAAAAAATGGGCAAATCAAAATATGCGGCGATTTTTTTCAGTCTGATTCTGATTTCATCCCTTGCGCTCTCGTCCTGCGGAAAAACGGAAATGTACAATCTGGACGGAAGATGGAAATTCGACGACGGATCGGTCATGTCCTTCGACACAAAATCACTCACCTACTCCGCCCGGGGAGAATCGAACTCCACATCGGGAAAAATGGAGATTTACAATTACGGCGTGCTTGAGACAAAGGACTCTGCAGGCGACAAGGAATACTACGAGCTTCAGGTAAGCGAAAAAGGATTCATAATCAACTTCCAGCAGATGGAAATCAGCATGAGGGGAAAGAAAATCCAGCGTCTTGAGGACCTTGACGGAAAATACAAGGCAGACCTAGACGGCTCATCACCCCTTGTCTTCAAGTTCAACAAAAACAAGGGTACGCTCTCAGTCATCTCAGGAAAAACCAAGGCAAAATTCAGCTACATGGTCAGAAGCCAGAGCGAAATTCTTTTTACTAGCGGCGGATATGAGGGCACGGAATCCCTTCCGCTGGAATTCCTGAATCCCACGTCAATCAGAATCGCAGGAGAGACCCTCACGCGCTGAATTTCAAAATGGTTCCGTCAAACCTTGAAGAGGTCAATCTCGGAGCCAATCTGCTTGATGTTCAATCCGACCTTTTCGGAAATGCTTGAGAGCTCTCCGCCAGTGTTGCTGATTCGTTTCGCCCCCTTGTGCATTTCCTCTATGCTCACCTTGATGTTCTCCGTCGCATCCTGGAGCTTGTTGATTTCGGCAAGAATCTGCTTGTTTCCTTCCGTCATCTCAGCGGACGCAACCTTTACTTCCGCAGTTGAGTTGTTCATGGCCTGAAGCGAGTCGATAATCTGCTTCGATCCCACCTGCTGCTCCTCCATGGCCGCCTTTATCTGCTCGATGATTTCGCTGGTCTCGGAAATGCTCTGTGAGATTGCGCTAAAAGCCGTGTTCGTGGCATTGGAGACAGAGACAACATCATGAATCGTGTTCTGAATCTTCTGGAGCTCGGACCCGATTGTCTTTGACTGGGAGCTTGAAGTCTCGGAAAGTTTTCTGATCTCATCCGCGACTACGGCAAATCCCTTTCCC
>DFKI01000080.1:0-20681 GCA_002373325.1 Treponema sp. UBA3649 | reverse complement strand
AGAGCTTCCTGATTTCATCCGCGACGACACTGAATCCCTGTCCTGCCTCACCCGCATGTGCCGCCTCAATAGCAGCGTTCATCGCAAGAAGGTTCGTCTGCTCCGCTATGTTTGCGATGGCAACGTTCGCGTCCTGAAGCATTTTTGACTGAGCCTCAATCTGCTTGATTTTTTCGTTCGCGTTTGTCTGTGTGTTCGTACCCGAGTTAGAATTCTCAGTGAGCTGATTGAAGGAGTCAATCATAAGTCCGACAGAATGATTTACGGAATTGATGTTTCCAATCATCTGCTCTACGGCGGAGGATGCGTCGGACACACTTGACGACTGGGACTCAATCATCTTCTCAAGGGAGCTGATGTTCGCGCTTATCTCATTCACCGCACCCGCTGTCTCCTGCACGTAATCGGCCTGACTCATAATGTGCGTGTTCACGGTGTCTATGTTTGAGAGAATCTGTGAGATTGATGACGCAGCGTCCTGAGTGCTGTCCTGAAGCTGAGTGTCAACGGTCCTGAGACTTTCCTTGGAGTTTTGGAGGTTCGAGACGATTGCCTGGAGCTTTTCCACGAATCCGTTGAATCCTTTCACCACGTCCCCTATCTCGTCATTGCTCGTTTCCGGGATGCGTTGAGTCAAATCCGCGTTTCCGCTCGCTATCTTCGTGATTGATGACTGGACGGCCTTGAGCGGCTTAATCAAAAGTCCGATGAACATTCCCGAGACAAGAATCGAAAGCACGATTACAAGAACGGTGACAATCACAAGACCGGTCTTCATCTCGGTGAGTGCATGGAAATAAAATGAGTAGGGAGCCACGGCAAGAACAGTCCAGTCGGAATTCGGAACCCTGTTGTAGGAGGCGAGCATGTGCAAGTGGATGTTCGGATCCACAAAATCCTCGATATTTTCCTTTCCCTCGAAAATATTGGTCAAAACAAGCCCGAGTCCCTGTGTCGTATCAAGCTCCTGCTCCCCGACATCCCGCTCGTCAGTTCCCTCGTTCACATTCGCTACCGTCACCTGCGTCTTGTAGTTGATTACCGAAGGATGCATCCCGCCACCCAAATCTATGGAAGAAATCGTGTCATGCATTCTGTTGCCGCTGATTACCATGACCAAAGCACCTATGGCCTTTCCGCTCTTTCCGTAGACAGGAACGCTGTAGTGCTGCAGGATTGAATCGGTAATCGTGCTGAACGTGGGATCCGAAACAAATTTCTTTCCGGCCATCGCCTCCGTAAAATATGCCCGCTTGGCAAAGTTCATAACCCTTCCGTCGCTCGTTATGGAATTTCCCTCGGAGTCGTAAAATGCAATGTTCTCGCAGTTACCTCCCTTCGCTGCCGGAATGTGCATAAGCTGCCTGTTTTTGTCCGCAAGGCTCACATTCTCGTCCTTGATCATATCAAGCTCAGCAAGTGCGTTTAGCATGTTGAATTCCTTTTCGTTGATTGCTGCAATCTGATTGGCCACATCCTCGGAAATGGCGGAGAAATGGCTCTTCACGCTCTGTGACATTCCCTTCGACGCTATGCTGTAGGTGACTCCCCCGAGCAAAAGGCAGGACACAAGGATTGAGACAAAAAAAACAACAAGAAGTTTTAACGTGAAAGAAACCCTTGTCTTCGATTTTTCGTTCATAAGACACTCCTATTTACTTGTGCTGATAAAGTCCCGGTCAAAAAAAGATTATTCACTGCATATATAATAGTACAGAATTTCTTAATTTGCAAGATTAAATAAGTAAAAAAAGTCTTAATTTTTTTTTCGCGGGGCATACGGATTTTGAAAAAAAGATTATTTTATCTGAGAAGTCCGGCCCCGGGATGATAAGCTTCCTCAACAGCCCTGATTACTTCCCTGTCCTGAAAAGAAAATGAGAATGTACGAAGAGGCACGAACCTGAGCCGGTTTGTGATTACCATCCTCTCCTCCACCTCCTCAATCACCGGGATAAAGTCCCTGGCTCCCTGCTCGTAAATCAGCCAGCACTGAAGGTAAATGAACTCTCCGCCCGATGTGTACGCCTGCTTTGACGTGAGGGGACTCTCCACGAAACCTATGTTGATGAAAGTCTCCGAGTCCCCGATTTTCCTGTTCGCCTCGTTCACTGCCTTGAAAAGATTGTACGCCCTGAGCAGATTGTCCTCGTCACCGGAAATCACGGCGGCTTCCCTTGAGTTTTTTCCCAAAGCCCTGTACGGATTCATGTACTTTGCGTAGGATGAGAGGATTGCACGCATATATTCCTGCTCGCGTGAGTTGATTTTTTTTTGAAGCAGTTCGTCATCACGGTCAATGTTCAGAGCGGAGTCATCCTGAGCCTGTGTTGAGCGCGTGAAAATTCTAGAGAAATTTCTGAATGCCTGTGCGACCTGTCTTTTGTCCCTTTTCGCCATGACCGTCCCTCAGCGGTAAACGGGAGTCGAACCCGCCTGTCGGGCTTGGGAAGCCAGCATAATACCGATATATGATTACCGCAAATCAGAAGGCCAAAACCAGCCTCCTTCCCTCTATTATCGGCAGAACAAGGAAATTTGATAAGCGAATGCAATCTTTTCCGCCCCCTCACTCCGCACCCCTAAATCCCCAGCCCGTCATAAGAGGGAAGAACCGAGCCGCCGCCTTTTACAATCCTGCTCAGATTCGGAAAATCACGCAAATTCTCTTCTATATAGTTGCATATCTCAACGTGCTTCATATTGTGAGTCATGTGTATGAACCATGTGTGCCTCGCCCCAATCCTCTCCGCCGCCGAAAGAGCCTCCCTGAATGAAAAATGAGTGGAGTGTTCCTCAGGTCTCAGAGCGTCAATCACCAGCTGATCCAGAGACGGTGCTTTCTCAGCCAAAATCGCAAAAGTTTCCTCGGGGATAAGGCTGCAGTCGGTCAGATACGCGAGAGTCTTTTTTTCAGGGGATGTCAAATCAGTAAAAAGCCATCCCGAGTCATGCAGGGAGCCGTGGAGCAAGGGAAGCGGAATGATTTCAACTCCCTTGATTTTAATCGGATTTTCTGGACCAAAGTTGCCGCAATCAACAAGATGCAGTTTGGGTTTGCCTCCACCCTCCTTTACCGGACTGAAAATATAGTCAAAGCGGGTCTTTATGTCGGCGATTGTGTTTGAGTTCGCGTAGATTGGAAGTCCCTCGCCCTCAGTCTCCTCGTCGCACTTTCCGCCCTCTTTTTTCGGCACTGATTTTGTATGGCTGAAAATGCGCAGGTCGTCAAGTCCGTTCAAATGGTCGGCATGGCTGTGAGTGATCAGAACCGCGTCAAGAGATTTTATTTCCGCCCTCAAAGCCTGTATCCTGAACTCCGGTCCCGTGTCAATGAGTATCTGTGCCGGTTCCGAAATATAAGCGGATGACCTGAGCCTTTTGTCCCTTTCGTCGGTCGATGAGCACACATCACAATTGCATCCGATGACAGGAACTCCATGACTGGTTCCCGTTCCAAGAAAAACCATCTTCATGCAATCATCTTACAGTATTTTTTTTTCATTTTCAATCTGTCTTGCATTTTTTTATAATTAGCGTCATAATGGAACCATGTTTGAAGTAAGAGTTAAGGCTGATTTCGCCGCAGCACATTTTCTCAGGGACTATCACGGCAAGTGCGAAAGATTGCACGGACACAATTACAAGGTCTACGCTCATGTAAGAGGAAACAAGCTCGATGATGGCGGAATGCTCATGGATTTTTCGGAGCTGAAAAAGACAGTCCGTGAAGTCTGCGGCACGATGGACCACACGAACCTGAACGACATGCCGGTTTTTGACCAGAACCCAAGCGCGGAAAGAATCGCAATGTACATTTTCAATCAGATTACGGAAAAAATCCCTGAGCTGCGTTTCACCGGAAACAAGGACCAAGCACATCTTTTCGCCGTGGACGTGTTTGAGACCGAGACAAGCAGGGCAAGATACACAGCTTATTAGGGGCACGAATATCTTTCCCATTTATGATAAGGGACCTTCGAAAAACTTCTTTTTTCATATCCTTTTTTTCATTTTTGTGCTATATTATATGTATGGATATTTCTGAATTCAAAAGCGAGGAAGAGTATGTCGCACAGATGAAGCGCGGTGCTCTTCTGAACCCACGTGTGGACTCAACCTTCAAGGCTCTGTTCACAAGTCCGACGGAGGCATCACGGGCCGCACTCAAGTCTTTTTTGGAGGCAGCCATAGAAAGGAAGATAAAATCCTTTACGCTGAATCCTAACGACGCTCCCCCATCCTATAACGGTCAGAGAGGGGTAAGCTACGACATTCTCTGTCTGCTTGATGACGGACGTGCCGCTGACATTGAGATGCAGTCTTTCTCACAAAAGTATGACTACGGAAAGCGCGCAGAGTATCAGGTGTCCCGGCTTGAGACCACATACCTCAAAAAGGGAGAGGACTGGGAAAACGCTCCCATAGTCTATCAGATTACGGTCCTTGACTTCGTGTACAACAAGGAAAGCAAGAATGCCGTGAGCCGATATGCAATGCGTACCAAGGACGGACAGGAGCTTTCAAACGCGCTGAATGTCATTTTCATTGAGCTACCGAAAGTTGAAAGCTATGAGGGAAGTCTTGACTCAAATACACTTCTTGAAAACTGGGCTCTCTTCCTGAAGGAGGCGGACAATCCGAAGAAGCTCGGGCTTATACAAAAACTCATGCAGAAGGAGGATGGACTTATGCAGGCACAGAAATCACTTTCTTCAATCAGCGAAAACCAAGATTTGTGGATAGCTCAGTACCGGCAGGAAATTTACGAACGGGACCGACGTTCCAGCCTGAATGCCGCAATCCGGGAGGGACTCGCTGAAGGTCGGGCAAAAGGTTTAGCTGAGGGGCGCGCAAAAGGTTTAGCCGAGGGACGTGCCGAGGGACGTGCGGAAGGACGTGCGGAAGGACGTGCAGAAGGAAAACAGGACGCATATCTGGAACTCGTGAGGGAAAAACTCATTTCCATACAAGATGCGGCGAACAAGCTCGGAAAGTCAGAAGAGGAAATCAAGGAACTGCTTGATAAACACGATTAGTAAGCATCAAAATCATAAGACAAGATACGCGAACTTCACGACATAAGCCTCCATTCCGCTCATTTTAAATACATCTGGCAATCTCGAGGAAATGAAATTTTTGGGGGTTGCTGTCTCAATTATCGCTTATCCACTAGAAACTTTTCTTCATATATGATATAGTTAGTTGAAATTGAACATCTCTGGAATTTGCTTCCAGCGATTCTTACCAGCAATTTCAAAGAGGACACTATGGCTTACTATTATGAAGAACCGTCTCACACATTCGGTGAGTATCTCCTTATTCCCGGATACACTTCCGCAGACTGCATTCCCGAACATGTTTCACTACGCACACCTGTTACACGCTTCAACAAAAAGGCCGGGGAGCAATCGGATTTGTACATGAACATTCCCATGGTAAGCGCCGTCATGCAATCAGTCTCGGACGACAAGATGGCGGTCGCATTGGCTCAGGAAGGGGGAATCAGCTTCATCTACGGTTCACAGAGCATAGAGGATCAGGCTGCCATGGTTGCCAGGGCAAAATCATATAAGGCCGGTTTCGTCATTTCCGATTCAAATATCCGCCCGGACCAGACAATCAATGAGGTGGTCGCGCTGATTCAAAAGACCGGTCACTCCACCATTGCCGTCACAGCCGACGGAACATCCCACGGTAAGCTCGAAGGAATCATCACGGAAAGGGACTTCCGCATCAACCACATTCCTGAGGGAGCAAAAGTCTCGGACTACATGACGCCATTCAAGGACATGATTACGGGTCAGGACGGAATCAGCCTCAGCGACGCAAACGATTTAATCTGGAAGCACAAGGTAAATCAGCTTCCCATAATCGACAAAAACGGAAATCTTGTCTCGCTCGTTTTCAGAAAGGACTTTGACTCTGCTGCGGTTCATCCCAACGAGCTCCATGACTCAAAGCACCGCTACATCGTGGGAGCCGGAATCAACACAAGGGACTATATGCAGAGGGTTCCCGCGCTTCTGGATGCCGGAGTTGACGTTCTGTGCCTTGACTCATCCGAGGGATACTCTGAGTGGCAGGCAAGGGCTCTCCATGACATACATGACAAATTCGGTGCGAACGTAAAGGTGGGTGCCGGAAACGTGGTTGACCGCGAGGGATTTATGTTCCTTGCAGAAAACGGAGCGGATTTCGTGAAGATTGGAATCGGCGGAGGATCCATCTGCATCACACGCGAGCAGAAGGGAATCGGACGCGGACAGGCCACAGCAACGATTGAGGTCGCAAAGGCAAGGGACGAGTATTATGCGAAGACTGGAATCTATGTTCCAATCTGCTCTGACGGAGGAATCGTGCATGACTACCACATCACTTTGGCTTTGGCTATGGGAGCTGATTTCGTGATGCTCGGCCGTTACTTTGCCCGCTTTGATGAATCCCCATCAAACAAGGTCATCATCAACGGAAACTACATGAAGGAATACTGGGGAGAAGGAAGCGCAAGGGCACGCAACTGGCAGAGATACGACTTGGGAGGAAAAGCAGGCATGTCATTTGAGGAAGGCGTGGACAGCTACGTTCCTTATGCCGGACATCTTCACGACAATGTTGCAATCACAATCAGCAAGGTCGTTCACACGATGTGCAACTGCGGCGCCCTCACAATCCCCGAGCTTCAGGAAAAAGCAAAGATTACTCTGGTCTCTGCCGTTACCGTTCAGGAAAGCGGAGCGCATGACGTTACTGTTAAAAACGCATCTGTAAGCTACAAGAGCTGACACATGGAGGATATAAATGAAGGTTGTTGTTATCGGTGCCCAGTGGGGTGACGAAGGAAAGGGCAAGATGGTTGACTATCTTGCAAAAAATGCCCAGATTGTCGTTCGCTATTCAGGCGGTCCCAATGCCGGACACTCAATCGTAACTGGAGGCAAGACCTATGCCCTGCACCAGGTTCCAAGCGGAATCCTTTATCCCGAAAAGAAAGTTTACCTCGGAGCCGGAATGGTGATTGATCCGGAGGCACTTTTCAACGAGCTGCAGATGCTCAAGGACAACGGAATCAACTGGGAAGGACGTGTATTCATCTCAGACCGTGCCCACATCATTTTGCCGAAGTACAGGCAGATGGACAAAGACCGTGACGCAGCCCGCCCCCGCCCCATCGGAACTACAGGACGCGGAATCGGAATCACTTACGGAGAAAAAGCAAACCGCGACGGACTCAGGCTTGCAGACCTTGACTGGAAGGAAAAAATCAGCGAGTACACCGGAGAGGACAAGGCATATCTTGACAAGTACATGGACAAACTTCTTTCCATGCGCGTTGATTTGACCGCCGAGATGTGGGCTCACCGCAAGGACAACATCCTTTTCGAGGGTGCCCAGGGTGCCATGCTCGACATTGACTCAGGAACCTACCCCTACGTAAGCTCAGGTCCCTCGTGTGCGGCAGGAGCGGCCGTGGGAAGCGGAATCGGACCCCATGATTTGGACACAATCATCGGAATCTTCAAGGCATACGAGACACGCGTCGGTAACGGTCCCATGCCGTCAGAGTTCAACAACGAGACAGAGAGCGAGCTTTGCGATTATGTTCGAAACACGGGACATGAGTTTGGTGTCACAACAGGAAGAGCAAGAAGATGCGGCTACCTTGATTTGGTCGCCCTCCGCTATGCATGCCGCGTGAACAGCCTTGACGGACTCGTTCTCACCCACCTTGACATCTACGACGAGATGGACCAGATTGAGGCCTGTGTCGCCTATGACATCAACGGAAAGATTGTGACCGACTTCCCCGCAAACGTGGATGCCATGAACAACGCGAAACCCATTCTGGAAAAATTCAGCGGATGGAAAACCGACCTGAAAAAATGCAAGTCCTACGATGACCTGCCGAAAAACGCGAAGGCATACATTGAGTTCATCGAGGATTTCACGTCCACCCCGGTAACGATTGTCTCAGTAGGAAGCGACCGTGAGGAAACTTTCGTCCGTGCCGATCCCTGGGAAAAAGACAGCGCGAAAAAACTCGCAAAATAAAAAAATCCCATTGGGATGACGTACATAAACCGATCCGCAGGCAAAACTTGTGGACCGGTTTTTTTATCTTCACTCGCTGACCTGAGTTTTTGGCAGTCCCACGCTTTTTTTCTCATCGTGCGAGTAGATTGCCTTGAGGATAATCGGAGTGCAGACTGAGCTTACGATAATCAAAAGGATGACGGCCGTAAAAAACGCATGGTCGAGCATACCAACGGTAAGTCCCCTCTGAGCCACAATCAATGCGACCTCCCCACGTGTCATCATGCCCACACCGATTTTCAGACTGTCGCTTCCGTTAAATCCGCAGAGACGTGAGGTCGAGCCGCATCCGATGATTTTGGAAATCATTCCCACCACGACAAATGCGAGCGCAAAAAGTGCGATGGAAAAATCAAGGGTGCGGATGTTCGTCTGAAGTCCGATTGACGCGAAAAACACGGGACCGAAAATCATGTATGAGTTCACGTCCATCTTCCGCGCGATGTAAGGGGAATCCTTGGTGGAGCAAAGAATCACGCCCGCAATGTAAGCGCCCGTAATGTCCGCAACGCCGAAAAAATGTTGCGCGATGTACGACATGGAAAAGGCAAGTGCGAGACCCGCGATGGGAATGCGTCGCTCGTGGCTGTGTTTTTTCTCATAGTACTTGAAGATTTTATGGAAGATGATTCCGAAAACGACCGCGAAAACAAAAAAGAGAACCGTGAGCAAAATGATTTTGAGGATGCCGCTTGAACCAGCACTGGCCGCAGATGATTTCGGACTCAAACCGATTACGAATGTGAGCACAACAATTCCAATCACGTCGTCAATTATGGCCGCGCTCACGATTGTGGTTCCAACGAAAGTCGAAAGTTTTCCAAGCTCCTTCAAAGCCTGCACCGTTATGCTAACCGATGTCGCCGTGAGAATTGTACCGACGAAGAGTGCCTTGTAGAACTGCTCGCTCCCAACCTTGCCGAATCCGTAGAAAGACATGAAGAGGATTGTGCCGCAGACCAGGGGAAAAGCCACGCCAACGCACGCAATCAAAGTCGCCTTAAGTCCTGATTTTTTCAAATCCTTGATGCTCGTGTTGAGACCCGCGTTGAACATGAGCATGATTACGCCGATTTCAGAAAGTCCCGCAAGAAAATCCGAAGTCTGCACCCAGCCCAAAAGGCTCGGTCCGATTATGAGTCCCGCGATGATTTCACCGGCCACCTGAGGAGCCTTGAGCTTACGTGCCACGAGACCAAAAAATTTCGCGAATATGATTATGATTGCAAGCTGCCTGACGATATCAACAGTTTCCATTGCAGACCCCCTGAAAGTTTGCAACGAATTATAACACATTTACGGGGGTGTAGCAATAGGGGCATTAAAATATATGCGCACGACAAGCCAAAATCAATAGGGAACATTTACCTCTTCATAAACAATTTGACCGTTATACACAGCAAATACATAATAGCTTCCTGGACTATTAAACTCAATGCAACTTGATGCAGCCGTAAATGCGGAATCAGGATTTTCAGCATCCGCATAGTACCAGTCCGCTCCCACACTTGTATTGTTATTGTAAAGATAAAAGTTAGTACCAACGCCAACATAAATATCCCCAAAGTGGGAAATGTAAAGCCTAGGATTCCTTAGATTTGTCGGTTTGACCCTGAAGTAACAGGGATAGTCTTCTCCTTCATAAGTGGCATATAGATAGGTAGTACTTTCGCCTTCATTCGCAGAATGGCACAACAGATATGAGCTCCATCGTTTTAAGTTGTCGCTGGACCATCCCCAATTCTCTATGTCATTAGAGGAAACTATTGTGCCATCATATTTAACAAGCTCAAAATCCTCCGTCACATCAATGACATTTCCCACCGCGAGTCTCTCAGGATTCTTAACCCTGTACTGATAGTGATACACATAGCTGTCAAGATCAAGCGGAAGGAAATTGTATGTGTCATCAGCCTCTGTCACAGCAATGCGGTAAGTGCCAAGATTCGCCGCAGAATTATTCTCCGGCTCCACCCTAATGTAAATCGTTCCTGTAATCGGTGAGACAAAAGGATATCCTTCATGATAGCTGTCGTTATCCGCATACTGATATTCACCGTCCATCAATGAATTGTAGTTACCGTAATATGGCGAAAGCAAGACTGATGCGGTATAATTTCCACTACCGCCCCTTCCAGCCACAGGTTTTCCATCAGCAAAAATTATATATCGTTTTCCCTCCTCAACTTCAAACGAATAAGTTTGAGAATCTACCCAGTCATAATCGACATTCTCTATATAATCATGCCAACGGTTTGTACTTGTATTCGCAAAGAGCAGGGTATTCTCAGTCCAGGCCGCTACAGGAATTCCAGAAAATCTTAACGGAACATAATCATTTCCATTTCGTCCATGTCGCACACAGATTTTGTATGTTCCAGTCTCTCTCTCATTGGCGACTTGCCGGTCTCCATCGTACCTTGTACTCCGCACATTGCTCAAAACCTTAAGATAAATTGTCGAAGATTCTGCGGCTGTGAAAATATAAGGAATCTCAAATAGATCAATGGAACCGGAGACATCAACCCAGTTGCCCTCAGCCTCGGAAAAATAATTGCCACGGATCTCTGGATTCTCGGAATGCACAATCAGCGGTCTGTCATCAAATATGCCGCCGCCGATTCCCATGTGGACTTCAGTTTTTATTCCCAAGCTGCCACGGGAAATGATGTCATCAGACTTATGCTCAATTATATATCCGCTCGCAAAAATAGAATATGTTTCTCCGGCAACCACATCAAACGACCATATCTCACCAGAAACACAGTTACTTCGATCAAAAGTGCCATTTTTCCAGTAGCTTTCATCTATATAATACCCCTCCCACGGCGGGTTATGTTTATCCGATGAATAAAGATGCTCGGGCGTCGTTCCAACAGCCTTCGCATATTCCTCGTTCATCTCGGCAAACTTCTCATTAAAAAAATTCGCACATCCCGAAAGCAATAAAAGCGATGAAAGAATCTGCGCACCGATAAAAAATCCTCTTTTCATGTCAGCCTCCTTTTCTTACCAAAAGCGCCATCCAAGGGAAACCAAAATGCAGTCTCTTGCGCCTGCCCCCAAATCAAAGTGCAGACGATACGCCGCTCCAATGGAAAATCGCTTTATCTTTATGTCAAGCCCAGCCTCCATCTCTGCGCAGAAGCCCTGAGACAAAATGCCTCCGCTTCCGTAACGAGGATCCTCCTCATATAGGACAGAATCCGCTGGATAAAAACTCATGTAATATCCGGCTCCAAGCATAACGTAGGGACGAAGCCATCCAAAAAGTGTAATCGTAGCACCGAGCGTCGCCATTGCATCAGCATTGTAGAATGTTCCTATTAATCTTGCATCCGGCTTTACAAGGGCAAGCTCATAATATACGCCATGAGGATCTCCGTATGGGGACATGGAACCTTCTCCTTTGAATCCTGCAAAAAAGAATTGTGATGGAAGTGTAAAAAGCAAACTCAAATCCACAACGGGCTCAACATCAAAGCCATTGAACTGAACTCCACCAGAAATAAAAATTCCGCTCCTTCCATCTTGTCTTTCCATGAATTTTTCCGCTCTTGCTTCCTTCTTTGCTTCCTCATCGGCATCCAAAAGAGAAAGTGGCTTTGCAGTCTCAAGTTTCTGGGCAAGAGTTTTTTCGTCAGACTCCGCCGTAAACGTTGCGCTTCTTTGTTTTCCTCCCGCGGAAAGTGTTACCGTGTATGTTCCGCTCGGGATTGGGTTTCCTTCGACGAATCCATCCCATTCAGTATACTGCTGCCATGTCGAAAAGGTCGTGTTCCAGGAAGTAAGCACAGAGCCTTGAGAATCACTTATGCTTATGGTTCCTGTCTCAGGTCCCGTAACATTCTGCTTCACTTTCAGCGTACTACCTCTTTTACCGGGAGTAATCTTGCTCTCCTCAACACCGAATGACGTAATGTCAAAAGAAGCCTTCTCCAAATCCATCGATATGGAATGTGATTTGTTGCGGCTGATTGAGACGGTTTTCGACAGAGGCTTGTAACCGAAACAGCTTCCCTTCACTGTATAAGTTCCCTCGTCCAGTTCCATAGTTCCGCTGTAGTTCTCCCCGCCCACAGTAATCGAAGCGTTGGACGGAGACTTGCTAACGCTCAGGTAGCCGGATATTTTTGTCATCTCCGCCGTACAATTTAATATAGTGCCAACCGAAAGATATTTTGTTTCGCTTACGGATGCATAATGTGTTTTTCGCAATTCAATTCTGCAATTTCCAGGCTCAAGATTCTGTATCGTAATGGGTGTTGTTCCTTTGTACATTCCGTCAAGATAAAGTGAAGCACCGCTTGGGGAAGATGAGACATACAGTGACGCCGTCTGCATAGTGAGGGAAACACGAGTCGTAGTTCCTTCGGCAGCATAGAAATTATAGCTCGTATCTGGATACCGCCCCTTTGACGCCCTGACTGTATGATACCCCGGACTGACATCGCTTATGGTAATCGGAGCATGTCCCTTGTAGATTCCGTCCAGATAAATGCTCGCGTCGGTAATATTCGTTACGCTCACCTCAACCTTGGTCTCGTAGAGAGTCGCATCAACAGTCTCTTGTTCTCCCGCCATAATATACACGGTAGTCTCATAGCTTTTGTAGTTATCCCGCTCGACTTTTATCCTGTAGTGATCGGGCTTAAGGTCATTCATAGTAACAGGAGCATATCCCTTGTACGATCCGTTGACGTAGACCCTCGCATTGCTCACATTAGCCCTTACGGTGAGATCCCCGGTGGTCGGTTCCTTTGTAAGATAGGCAGTGATAGTATTCACATGTCCAGCTTTGACCATATATGTCCCGGTCCAGTCCTTGTAGTATGCTTTCTGGATTTTCACGCTGTGGGTTCCATTATACAAACCGTTTATCTGAATAGGTGTAATGCCATAATATGTGCCGTCAACATATACAAGGGCACTACTGGGATTGGATTCTATTTTGAGTGATCCGGTACTCGGAATGGGTTTGTACGTAAATTTCGATTCCGCAATGGAATGACCTGTGCAAAATATAAATAGGAGCACAAAAATCCAGATTTTTTTCCCTCTGTTCATATATACCCCCTTACCGTGCCATACGGTCAAACATTCCGGTACTCTGCCAAGAAGCAGTCTTAACATATCCGCTCACCCGACTTTTCGCCTTGGCCTGCAAAATCTCAAGATTGATTTTAGCATACGCATTTCCGGCCTTTGCAGATTTCTCACAAAGCTCCAAAGCACGGGCATGATCTCTTCTGGTGCCAAGACCGCTCTCGCATAGAACCGCAAGATTATTCTGAGCAACAGAATCACCTGCCGCCGCTGATTTTTCGTAAAGAGAAATTGCCTTTGAAAGATTTTTCGCAGTTCCTCGTCCGTTCTCATACATCATCGCAAGATTCGTTTGTGCCATAAGATTTCCCTGTGCGGCTGATTTTTCATACAATGAGAATGCCTTTCCGAAATCTTTTGACGTTCCGCGTCCAGTCTCATACATCACTGCAAGATTGTTCTGTGCTACAGGCTCTCCATCTTCCGCAGCAAGATTGAACAGCTCAAATGCCCTGTCATATTTGCCCATAGAAACAAGCATCAGTGCAAGATTGTTCTGCGCCATCGCATTACCTTCCGACGCAGCAAGTTCATACCACTGGAATGCCTTTACCTCATCCTTACCCACACCAGTTCCTGACTCATACATAAATCCAATGTTTGCCTGTGCTGAGACATCTCCCGCAGCAGCAGCCTTTTTATAATATCCTGCCGCAGTGGTATTATTCTTATTCACCCCTTGTCCGAAATAATACATGTCGCCGAGCACGGACTGTGCATGAGGATCCTTTTTCTTTGCAGCTTTCTTGTAATCTTTCAGAGCTGACTTGTAGTCACCGTTTTGATAGGCTTTGTCTGCCGCAGAAAGGAATGAGGCCACCTCCGGCGTGGGAGTTCTTTTTTTAACACTTGGCGAGTTAACATGCGAATTCAAGTAATCTGTTTTCGGCTCCGCTACATTATGATTCGAAGTTATATGTAAATTTGTATCAGAATCATCGATCCTTACTGTATACCATGAGTCTTCATTATAAGACGTAAAATCTTCCGGGGTGAATTCTGCAAATCTTCCCACGAGCGGGAAATTCGACTGCTTCCGCAAATCCACCTGCGGGTACTGCTCGTAGCCCCACTTCTCGTAGCTGTAGTCGGGGACCTTCTCCTCGGCATAAGAACTCAGCTCCGAGAGCGAGACGTATCCGTCGTTGTTCGTGTCCGCCTTGCCCGAAAGCCCTTCAAGAATGACGAATGTGAAAATTCCATGCCCGTTGTAGCCCTCCATCGCGCTCTGGCTGTCGCTGGAGGCGGCTATCGTCGCCTGCCCCGTGGCGCGGCTAAGCCTGTCAATCGCGGTCTTCTCCGTCATACCGCGCGCACCCGTCGAGATGAACGCGCCCGAGTTGCAGGTGTCGAGCATGACGAGCGTTTTCTGCGCCCTGATTTTTGAAAGCTGCTCCGTGATAAAGTGCTTGGATATTGCCGTCTCAGGAACGCTCTCTGCGTTTCGGAAGCGGAAGTCCACGGGAATAAAATAATAGTCGCCGTCGGTGTGCGTGGTTCCGTGCCCGCTCAAATAAAAGATGAAAACATCGTCCGCGCCGACCTTCCCCGCAAGCGAGTTGAACGCGGAAGAAATGCCGTCGGCGGTGACATCGCCGTCAAAAACGGTCGCCACATTCACGCTCTGATAGAGGTTGCCCTTTACGCTTCGGAACTGGTCGGCGATTGATGTGGCATCGGGTACGGCATAGTTGAGCCACAGCGACTTGTCGCGGTATTTGTTCACGCCCACGGCAAGCACATAGAGGTTCGGCTTTGCGGTTGTGCCCTGCCAAGAGATTTTTGCGACTGCGTGGCGGCTTTCGATTTTACCCGCAGCGTTCGTCGCGTAGGCTTCGAGCGTGTTCTCGCCGTTTTGCAGCGTGAGGAGATGTGAAAAATTAGTCGTCTTCCCGCTTGATTTTTGCGTTGTGTTCGCCACGCCGCCCACGAGTTCAAGTTTGCGAGAGCCGTCCGCAAGCTGAATGACCTTGCCGTTTATTTTGAGGTACACAGAGCCAACGCCGCCGCCAGCATCCTGCACGCTAAAATTCACGGTGATATCGCGATTGTTTGATGAGGCGGGCGGATTGGTGAATTGCACGAGCGGGGCATTGCCTGTGGAAAGAAGCTGCTTTAGTGACGGAATTTGTTCTGCTGTTATTTTTTCCCCACGAAGTTTCATGGCAATCAAATCTGTTCTGCAAAAAGTTTCATACATTGATTCCAACGGGTACGCTTTCATGTCATCGACCGCATACAGAAAATTCTCAGCAGCCCAAGGGCTTCCCACAAAATAGCCTTCTTCCGTGTATGTGACCCATTCTCCATCCATGCTGATGATGGTTGTGGTCAATAGCTCTCCTGTTTCAAACTTCCATACTTGGATAACGCCATTACTTGTTGTAGAAATAAGTTTTTTCCCGTCTTTTGTCAAAGACAGCGATGACATTTCTTGTAGGATATTTGTATCAATAGTACGACACAGTTTTCCAGATTTTGCATCCCAAACTAAAATCTTTCCATAATAGTTTGAATTTGTTATGAGCTGTTTTCCGTCAGGAGTCCATGCAATGGTTACAATATACTCGCTTTCGTTGAATGCAGTATTTTTAAAAGCCCATGTCTGTGTATTCAAAAGCAGCAGCTTTGATTCCGTTGAAACAGCAATCTGCGTTCCTTCAGGATTCCATTCGAGCGAATATACAGAATCCGTTTTTCCTTCTTCATTTTGTGGCAATGCAATTTCTTTATGCATAGTCCAATTTTTTGTATTCCATATTTGCACCGCACCTTTGTGGTCTGTCGCAAAATAAGTTCCGTCGGGGCTGAATGCGGAATGGTATCCTTCAAAAGTCTTTACCAAAGATTTTGTTGTGGCGGAATAAATTTCCAGATTCGGGTAAGCACGGACAATGATGAATTTTTCGTCTGTGCTCCACTGCGGAACAACCCAATCATATGTATCATATTCTTTGGATAAGGTTTTTATAACTGACTGCTTCTGCATATCAAAAAACTGAAGTTTTTTGTCAACTGATTCAAATACCAGCGTTTTTCCGTCAGGGCTTACAGCACAACCGCTGCGTTCGGCACAGTCTACAGTGAATTTCCTTGAAAAGGTGGATGTGTCCCAAATTGCGATTGAACCATTTCTGTTGCCAATCATTTTTCCGGTATCGACCGTAACAAAATGCGTTTCGTCTTTGAAGAGTGCGCCTTCATTCAGATAGGGACGGTTTATTCCTAAATCAATCTTTTTCTTGCCCGTTTTGCTCTCAATTATTTCAAAGTAGCAGTCGTCATTGCTTCCTGCAATAGCAAGGTACGTTCCGTCTGGCGACCAGTTTTCAACACCAAGCGCATTCCCTGAATTTTCGTGGGAATACATCTTTTTACCCGTTTTTGCGTCATATACAGCAAGTTCGCTATAGTCGAGAACGCAATTACTGCGAATAGCAATATATTTACTATCAGGAGACCACGAACACCCCCAACCAGAATTTTCTTCAGTTTTCAAGATTTGTTTTCCAGTAAAAGCATCATGAATAGCATTGTCGCTGACAATATATTTGCTGTCCCCACTCCAGCATATACCGTCAATATAACTCGATTTCCAAGAAGAAATGAGTACGGGAGAGCTTTTACTAATATCATAAACGCGCACAAAATTATCTTCCTCTAGGGTAGCTATATACTTCCCGTTCGGAGCCCAATACGCAAAGCTAATTTTTTTACTGTTCCGAGGTATAAAATTTATTTCAGAATAGTCTCTTGTGCTGTAAATATGAACTCCATTATTTTTCACAAGCAACTTTGTACCGTCTGCATTGAATTCGCCATCAGTGTAATCTTCGCTTAAATTTATTTTTTTGATAAAACCTTCGGAATATACATCTAAAACAAAAATATCCGTTTCAGTGAAAACAGCAAGTGTTTTGCCGTCTGGATGCCAGGAAATACACCGGGGGATGTCAAAATCTGACAATTTCTTGACTTCTTTTCCGCTTTCTGCATTCCAAATACGCACCGTACCGTCAACGCCAGCACTCGCTAGCCACTTGCCATCCTTGCTCCATGCAATAGAATTTACGCGTCCCTGATGACCTGTCGCAACATGAAGTTCTGGGTTTGAAGACAAATTGGCATCTGCTTCCATTGACAATTTCTGCGTCTGCGAAAAGCCTGTTCCCGCAACAAGCGTCGCGCACAAAACAAACAAAATCTTCTTCATAAGTCTTTTCTCCTCATTATAAAACGAGTCCGATTTTCACCTATCTTTCCACCAAAGGAAACTTTTGTCTTAGGAAATCATAATACAGATTCTGCAATAGAAAAAAAATTACCTCCCAAAACAATGCATGCAAGAAAACTCCCCCTATCTCTCCACCCGATAGTCAATCACAAATTCCTCCGCATCAGCCCCGCTCGTCTCAAGAGAAAATCCGCGTGTCCCCATGGTCTTGCCCTGGGTCGGAAGTCCTGAGCTTGTCGCCGAATAATACACCTTCACCTTCTCCGCACCGTAAGTCCCGCTCTGAACACGGAGGACTGCACCGGGAATATCAGGGAAAATGCGGCTTTCTCCCGCACGAATATAATTGTCGCTAAGCGGAAGCCATGACTCCTCACCCTTAGCGTCGACACAGAGAATTGCCAGATATGCGTTCTTCGGAGACGTGACCTTGAAGCGAATTGCCTCCCCCGGATGCAACGTCGTAACGGAGGCTCCCTTGTCGTTTATCATAACGGCGGAAAGCTTGTCGGAATTATTCATTACGGAAGACCTTTTTGTCTCAATCACGGGGCGGGAGGATTTTTTGGATTTTTCAATTTGGAACTGCATCTCTTTGTCGTTCTTACTGATTGTGCCCTTCCATGATGAAAGCACCTTCATCGTCTCAGTCTGAGTGGTCTTTACGAAAAAATTCCATCCTGATGACGTTTCCCTAAGTTCCGCTGCAATTATCGCGTCAACACCGAGCTGTCTTCCTATCTGCTGTATCGTCTCATCGCTGATAAGACCGGTTTTCTGATACTCAAGCTCATTCATAATCAGCGAACGAGTAAAATCATCATGGGCAACCACATTGCCATTTCCCAGGCGACGGGTAAAATAATGCGCAAGCTCATCGACGATATAATCAGAAACAGCCCAATACTCAGTATTCACATCAAGGATTCCGACGGATGTCACCTTTCCGTCAATCTCTTCGGAAACCTCAGTTACGGCGCGATTACATAACTCCTCAAGCGAAAGTACATTCGAGCTCTGATAATTTGTCGCACAAGAAAAAAGTAAAAACACCCCCGAGCACATGGCGAAAAAACAAGCATGTGATCTCATAAAAAACCTCCTAAAACGGTACGATTAATTTTTTGGTTTTGAAATGACTTTTAGAAATGATTTTTGAAATGAAAAAATTAGCGATATTCGGAAAGAAGATTCTCTTCCAAATCTTTCTGTATGGAAAACAATGCCCTGGTGTAAGACTGAGATAAATCCTTTCCGCTGACCCTGGGATATGCCTTTGAATATGAATATACGCTTTCGGTTTCCTGATTAGTAATCAGAAGCTCTATCGAAGAACGCACGAATTCCCCAACATCATAAGTCTCTTCTACGCACGAGATGCTGATTACGATGACGTATTTTGGGTTGGTCACGGAAAATGTAAATCCCTGTTGCTCAAGTATATTTGCGACAGTGCTAAAAATCGGATCATATCGTTTTTCAGTCTGAGCCATCCTGATATCAAAAGACATATCCTTCTTAAAGGCTCCAAGTTCCTCCGGCACCTTGGCAATGACGGCGAGACTTTCACTGTATTTAGGCGCGGCATCAGGATTGATTGTGACAAGGTTTTGTATGTACTGAGACGCAAGTTTTGAAAGCACCTCAGCCTTATGCATGTACCCGGCCGCACGGAAAAGCTCTGTCTCCCTTTTCGACAAGTTGCGGTAAGAATTGATTGAATCCATCAGAAAAGAAATCCTAGATGAATATATAGAAGAAACTTTCGCCTTGTCTATGTATGCAAGCGTGTGGAATTTGTCCCTCTGCTTATCGTAATAGGAATCCACAAATGAAACGCAGAAAAAATCCGCACTGGAAGAAACCTCGACCATTTGCGTAAATCCCTGTGACGATGAAAACATCTCACTGTCTCCAGAAAGAATCGACTGCGCCTCCTTCACGGCAAGCGTAAGAATATCTGTCTTTGTGTCAAAATAAAGAGATATTGTTGAAAGAGCCTCACTTTGAGCAAGCTTAGCAGAAGACCCCTCACCCAGCGCACGTATATATTTGCCAGAAGGGAACTCTTTTTCAGTGTCTGTCAACCACAGCGGAGCACTTTCTTTTTCAGACCGTCCACCGGCAAAACATGGAAGAAGAGAAAAAATTAAAAATGGAATCAGCAAAAGATTTTTCTTCACTGGCGCCCCCAAAATAAAATAAAAAATTCGGGAGAAAAAAAATCAGGTAGGGACAACAAAGTTTCTCCCGAACAAAAGAAAGGAATCAGATTTTACTCGTAGACAAAATAGTTGGTCTCGGACGCATCCATGAACACATTCTGCTGGATGAAATAATTGTCCGCGGCTTCCTCCACGCTCTTGTCATTTGAGGCGACAGTCAGCTCGTCAACAAGTGATTTCATAACCGCATCACGAAGCTCGGTGTCCGTCTCATCCTTCAGCACGTTGTTGAGCTGTACGGAAAGCAATTTTTTGTCCATCGCATAGACGGCGTAATATTCAAAGTAATCATCCACAACATTGCCTTTTTCAGAGACTTCCGTTTCTGTCCAATACTCCGCGATTTTCTCCAATCCCACGATTCTGACATTCTGCATGGCCATACGGTAATCAGTAAGTTTCTTATCAACTTCCTCAGGTGTCGTCTGACTGCCCTTCGCGCTCTGGCTTCCAGTCATTTTCTCCGTAACAACCTTTCCGGTCTGCCTCTCAAGAAGTCCGCCAACCTCCGTCTCAATGCTGTAAACCGTAGCCCATGACTTCACGAAATCAAGATTGGTACCGCGTCCCTGAACGACAAACGCCTTTTTTCCCTCAAGCCCCGGCATAGACTTTGAGAGATATCCAGCGTCATACTGACCTGAAGCGACCGCTATGACCCATTGCGGAACCGCAGCACCGAAAGTCGCCCCCTGATGGTCAACCATTGTTCTCTTCTTGGAACCGTTCTTTACGCTGTCTCCCTCTTTTATGGAAGAACTTTTTGTCTGAGTCGTAGTTGTTGCACATCCGGTAAAAGCAAGGGCCGCCACAAGACACAAGGCACCGAAAATTATTTTCTTCATAGAATACCTCCACCCGTGTGTTTTAGATTTCAGGCACAAAAATCAATTTGCCTGACCGATAGAATTAATTATACCCCCCACCTCCGCTTTCTGTCAAACAAAAAATTTTAAATTTCGACCCCAGCAAACAATTTCACAAAAACAGCCCCCCCTTGTTGACAGCCGCCGCGGCTGCCA
>DFKI01000009.1 GCA_002373325.1 Treponema sp. UBA3649 | reverse complement strand
ACCCATGCCTTGATTTTGGGATGTTTGATGTCTTCAATTGTCAGACTCATACACTTACTCCTATTGCTTAGGAAATGAAGATGAAACAGGTGTCTTAACAACGTAACAGAGCTGTTTTCGTCCCCGCGTCTTATGCGTCCGGCCTCACCGAAAAAGTCTTTTTGATTTTCAGGGCGATTCCGTGCATAATTATGCAGGATTCATTGCCTTACACGTTTATTATATCTGAAAAAAAAGATATGTTCAACAGTGTGGGGCAGAATTTGACAATTAAAACCTACACCACGCACACATAAGGCTCCTCGTAGGTGGAGAACTTGCTGTCGTGGGTAAGCAGCATCATTCCGTCACCCTTTGCCTGGGCGAGCAGGATTCTGTCAAACGGATCCTCGTGTACGGGAGAGCCCCCACGCTGAAAAAGAGTCTCCAGGGCACACACATGCCGGTCGTCAATTTCCAGCTTGTGAAAGCCCATCGCCTCGCAGTAGTGCATGAACTCGGTGCCGGAGCGGGTGAAAATCTTCGGGTGCTTCCGGTGTTTTATGGCGACTTCCCACATGGAGGCTATACTATAGTAGAATTCATGGTTTCCGTCAGAAAGAATTTCCACAGCCTTTTTGGACAGGTTCTCTCTCTTAAAAAGCGTCCAAAGAATGATGTGGGTATCAAGCAAAAGCTCCATTATACCAAATCCCCCCAAATTTCTTTAAGCTCCTCATCCGACCATGCGCAAGGATCCCAGTTTTCGTCGGTGATTTCCGGTAAATTCATCTCCCCGGCAAACATCCCAATCTTATCCGCAAGATTCTGTTTGGGCAAAAGCGTAATCCGCACGACAGGTTTTCCGGCACGGGCGACAATCACCTCGTCCTCCTCATGGTTTTCCAGCATTGAGATAATCTTCGAAAAATTAGTCTTTGCCTCAAGGACATTCATCTTACACATACGCGCCTTTCCTTAGTCAACTTAGTCTTGTTAGTCATCTTGACTAAGTATAGTGCGGAAAAATCAAAATGTCAAGGGAAATTTTATGGAATTACGGGATATTGTAAAATAGTGCAGTTTGATTTGGTGAAAACTCAAAAATAGCGCAGTTTAAAATCATGGACAAGGCACTGAGATTCCCGTCGCCGCCGCATATTCGTGGCTTGTGGAAAAATAGGGCAGGGGAAAATGGGGGGCATGTAAAACTTTCCTCACCCCCTGTATTGCATTTCTTTCAGCTCCCACCACTCTGAAAAAGCTTCCTCAAACTTTTTTGCGAGATAATTCATGTCTTTTTCCAAAAAATCGTCATGGGACATTACATCTTTATAATATCTATCTTCATATTCATTTTTAAAGGGTGTATACCCATGGCTTTCTAACTTTGATTGCATACCTTTGTAATCTGAAAAACTTATTTCGATACCACTGTACGCAAACCAGAAAAAATCTTCTGATTTTCCGTCGGGATAATAAAAACATATTGCATTTCCATCATCGCGGCTATTATATGGAAAATGATTTGTGGGGCTTTTATTGAAATCAACTTTGAAATTGTTATTTAGTGAAGTTATCCGTGCACACAGTTCAAAAAGTCGTGCTCTGTAACTGGGTAATGTCATAATTTTTCCGTCATCATCGCAATCTACCTTTTCGAGAATTTGTGAAATATATGGGTCATTACAGTTTTCTTTTTTAAGATGATTGAGGATTTCGCTCCAATAGATAACAGCTGCTTTTCTGTCAATTCTGCCTTGCTCATCATAATCATCAGGAAAAACATACAACAAAAGTTTGTCGTTCTCCTTCAGATATTTTTCATATCCATTTCCATTCATTCCTTTTTTCTTTTCATACTCTGTCAATGGAGTTGATGTTCTGGTCTTTACCTCTACTATATTTTCCGAACTCGTTTTTGCAGCAGGATTCCCATATTCACTTCCGCCTTTTCTCTTGTCACACGTGCAAACCATTCTTTCGCCGAAAGCATTCCCTTTCAATCCGAATTTTTTGGAAATCAAATTTCTAAAAGTCATTGAACGATTATAGAGTGGAACAAAAAATAAACTCTGTTACATAATTTTCATCTCTTGTTGACATTCCTATTACTCCTTAGTGATGTTTTGGTATTAATTTCTCCAGCCATACATGAGGGCTGATTTTCCAAGATCATCTTTTATGCTTTCATCGGCTCCGTTTTCAATTAGAATTTTCTTTAGCTCGTCACTCTTATTGTTCTCATAGGCATACATCAAGGCTGTTTTACCCTTGTTTGTTTGATCGTTCACTTCATTCTTGTATTTTAGTAAAGTAATCAGTACACCAGGATTGTCATTGCATGATGCAAGCATTGTGAGTGTAAGTCCAACAGAATTTGGAGAAGTGTCTGCGCCTCGCAAAATTAAATCTTCCATAACGGCCGGATTCGGATTATAACGAGCTGCATACATTATGGCAGTCCACTCATTATTGTTTTTGGCATTTATATCTGCACCTCTATCAATCAAATATTTTGTTGTCCGGACATCCGTATTACATTGAGCAACATACATGAGCAGTGTTTTGTTGTCTTTGTCCTTGAAATTTAAATTTTTTATTGGAGTATCATGTATACTGTCTAATAAACTATCCTTTAATACGGAGTAATCATTGCATTGTGTAATTATTTTTAAAAATTTATCTTTGGTTATCTTATTCCAAGAGTTTTTAGGCGAAATCATTAACGCATATTCAATTGCTCCATTCTTTTCAGATTCTAATGCATAGTCTATGCAGCCAAGACCGTTAATATCTTTTTCTTCTGCTGATGCACCTTTTGAAATAAATACCTTTGCGAGAGCAACATTACCTGTTTTTAATGCAAGTAATAACGGTGTGGCAAAATTATTTTCAGAGTCTACAGCTGGAAAGTATTTGTATTGATTGACGTATTCGATAAAACCTTCAAGCCCATATTGATTATATATATCTTGGGGTGATTCGTTTTTTTCTGGTATAGCTTCGGTGGATGGCGGTTCCTCAACAATGGTGGGGGGCACAGAAGCTATTTCCTCATTTGTTTTTACATCGCAGGAAATAGCGAGAAGAACAATTGTCATAAGAATGTTTGCAGTTATATATTGGATTGCTCTTGTATTCATTTGAAATCTCCTTTGGAAAATTTTTTAGATAACTCCCCGTATTTTTGATAAATGCTTACAAGTTGTATTTTTATATCATTGCTTTTTTCACATTTAGCAAGATTTTGCACTTGTTCCCGTGTATTTTCCAGAGTTTTTGTATATGTAGAAAGTAACGCTTTAACCTTATTGGTATTATTTTTGGACTGATATGCTTCTGTGGCTGTTTCAGTAAATTTATTTATATTGAAAAAAAAGTTATTGCAAACGGCTTTTTTCCATTCTTCATCGTTACTGCCGGAAGCACTGTTCCAATCGTTAAATGCTTTTTTAATTGTATCTGCTAATGTTTTGAATTCTTGTGCATATTCGTTGATAGAACGGGTTTCCTTATTTTGCTTATATCTATCTTGCGCTATATTGACAGCTTTACGACGCAATTCTTTCTCTTCATTTGTTACCGATGAGTTTTCCAGTTCTTCCCGAATGGACTCGGTTTTTCCGTTATATTTTTGCATCTGCTCTAAATATGAGTTTGCGAAATATTCTGTCAAAATGCCTTCCTTGATATTTTTATCGCGTTGTCTTAGACTTTTCTTTAGGCTTAAGAATATTACAAGAAGAACGACAACAAGAAGTACGACTGCCAAACCAAATATTATACACTTTGCAATTAAGTTGGTTTCCTCAATAAACTTTTGTTTAGTTTCTTCTTCCCAAACAGATTTATATTCCTGAATTTCTGAATTTTTTCTTTCTTCATATTCAGTCTCCAATTCTTTTCTGACATCATTTTTATACTTCTCTTCAAGAACCTTATTCTCAAGAGAGAGTTCTTCCCTGAGTTCTGCCTCAAACTTTTCCTTTACATCGTCATAAAAAGCCTTTTGAAATTCCTCGTTTATTAGCTCCCGCTCTTTTTTTCGAATAGCGTCAGCCTCTTTTGTATAAACCTCCTCTTTTTGTGTTTTTAATGCTTCTTCAAGTTTCTTCCTATATTTTTCGGCCTCTTCTTCTTCAAGTCTTTTTCGAATTGACATTTCCTGAGCATTTATGAGATCTTCATATTGAATATAAATATCCTGGAATATTTTTATATTCCCATCAAATTTTACTTTTGGCGGATCATAATTAACATCGTATAACTCTTTTTTGTCCATGTATTTGGTGTTGCTGTCATGAGAATCTGCTGTAGATTGGTCGATTTTTGTTTGCACTTTTTCCTGTGCGCTTATGCTCAGTAATGCCATGGAAAATAATGCGAAAAGAATACATTGTTTTTTCATTTTTGTTCGTCTCCTGTATAGCTGAGAAGTAGTGTATCTATATTTGTTAGTTTTATTGGGTTATTTTGCATTTCTTTTTCTTGTTTATCATGTAGCATTGCAAGTTTTCCTGCCAAAGCTTCGTCAGCCTCTTTGTCTTCGGTCTGTAATTTTTGTATTGTTTCTTCTATTTCACGGGACTCGTCCAGATAGTTTTGTTTATCCTGTCCTTTAGCATCCCTTGAAAGTTCAATAAGATGTTTTTTCTCTGTTCGTGCGGACTCTAAACTGAAAAGAAATTTTTCCTTTCTATTTTCATTAAAAGTCAGAAGAGCCTCGATTTCACGCCGATGATTTTCAGAAACAAACTGAAGATAAGATGTGAACATCTCTTTTGTCGTTTTAATTGCCTCTTCCTTTATTTGCCGTTCCTTTTCAGCAATTTCAATGTCACGATTGGTATTACCTTCATTAATTATTATATCTCTGTCTGCCTCTATTTTTGCTTTCTCCTCATCTACTATTTGAGAAACCAATGATTGCTGTCCTTTAGGTGTCATTCCTATTACCTCATTGAATAAATCTAAAAGTCTTGCCATCCTTATTTTTGTATTGTAAGATAATGCGTTTTTGCATTCACAAAATAATGATTCTAAATTGTTTTCACTCTTTTCAATTAATGTCTTGGATTTAAGTTTGTCCTTTTCTTGCAGCAGATTATGAAGAATATCATCGATTGTTTTCAAATGAACATCGTCTATTGATTCATTGTTTTTCCATGACTCTTGGAGTTCGACGATTGCATCATCAATTTTCTGACAAAGTTCTATTATGTGTTTTTGCCAGTTTTCATCATTCAATGCGTTTGTGCGTTCATTTCGCAACGATTTTATGTCTGCTTGAGAATATCCAAGCAATTCATAGAATCTATCCAGAATAGTGGACATTCGTTTTGCTGTTCTACTTGAAACGTTTGGATATTTTATATATTCTTTATGAACAGTTTCAAAATGAATTCTGTAATGTTCAAGTTCTGGTTCTACGACGCTAATATTATCCCTGTGCTCACCAATTTTCTGCAGAGCTTTTTCTATGCCTTCCAAAACTGACAATTCAATCTTTTCTTTGTTTTCTATAGCTGCATCAAGAGGAAGCATGCAGCGTTCAATTATATTTGCGGCATCTTTAACAATTCTTTTTTGTTCTTCCTTTTCTTTCCGCTTTTCATCTTCCGCTCTTCGTTCGTCGTCTTCCTTTTGCTTTTTGAGCAATTCCCTGTCTTTCAAAATTGATTTTACAATGCTCTCAATCTCATCCCTGTAATTCGTGTAAAAGAAATACTCATCAGAATAAATAGTTCCAATTATTATGTATTTATCGCTAATCCATGAAAGATCCCGTCCGTTTACTTCATCCTTAGGTATAAACCTTCCGTCAATCGGGGCATATATCTGATACGTGTCGAAATGATAATCATAGTCACGATAGTCCAAGTATCCTATTATATCATTCTTTTGAAAATATTTTTCTTCTAGATTAGATCTTCGACCTTCAGGATTTTTTGAAATATATAAATATTGAAGATATCTTTTGTGAGGCCTTTCCACAGATACTTGAGTTCCTTTTGAAATTTTATCACGATAAGTTTCGTCGTTTGCTATTTTTTCCGCAATTTCATGCAATATGAAAGAATTGTCTGCCATTACCTGCGACATTTATTTCTCCTTTTAGGTGCAAGGTCATTATCTAAGATTGACAATTTGTAGTCGAGCCTGTTTTTCTTCTTCGTGAAAATCATCTAGTCTTTTATGGTATTCATCTAGCCTCTTTTCTTTTTCTTGTATAGAATTCTCAAGGCTCATATAAAGATTTTGATCTTCAAGTGCATGCCGTTGCCTTTGCCGTAATTCGCTGAGTTCGTTCTCTATTCCGAGAATCTCAGCAGAAAGAGATTTCTTTTCTTCGCTATTTGTTAAACTTACAATACCATCTATTTTCATTCCTAGCTGTATTGTTTCTTGTTTTTTAAACTCCACATTTTCCTCTGATTGTATTTTTATGCGCTTGGTTTCTTCTTCTTCTTGTTTCTGGATAACTGCTGAAGTTTCTTTAATTTCTGTTTGTTTCGTCTGTTCCTTTGCTTCTGCGATTTTTGTTTGAGAGTCAATTCTTGCCCGATCCGTCAGACCTTGTTCTTTAATCCCTACGCGCTTCGTCCGTTGTTGTTGAGTTTCTATTTCTGTAGCAGATTTTATTCCTTCGATTGTGATATCTCTCTTTGCGTTAATAACAGCTCGATCCGTCAGTCCTTGCTGTGTTGTTATTTCTGTGTCATGTTGAAGCCTCGCAATCTCATTATTTACCCATAATTCTCCCATCCTTTCTTCATGTGTCATCATACGAGCCATATTGGAGGCTTTTGTTTTTGCAAGTGCTATCTCATTTTTGCTTACGGCCATAATTATCTTTTAATCTCCTCAAAAAATACTTATGCTTTAGCTGAACTTTTTTTACAGTATTTTCTGTAAAAAATCTTAATTATGCAAGGCTTATGTTACCTACACATACTTTTCAAAGAAAAGCCAAAGTTGATTCAGTAACTGCAAAACGAAATCTGTTGTTTATTCAGTTCCCGTCAGCGGCTCTTTTTCCATTTATTACCAATTTAAATGGGTAATTTTAGTTTATACCCAATTAAACATTATTTCAAGTCCTAAATCTTCATTTTATACTGATAAGAATGGATACATGTCAGAAAGATTTCATAGAGAATCTGAAAAAGTACAGGAACAAGAAAAAATTGTCTCAGGCAGCCCTTGCGGAGATTTGTGGCGTGGCAACAGGAACCATAGGAAATTTGGAGTGTGGTCTTGCAAAGCCCTCTTTTGATTTGCTCGTAGATATGGCCAAGGCCCTTGATGTGCATCCATCCATGTTGTTATCTGAAAATAGAATCAGCGCGAGCAATCCTCCAGAGCTGAATGACCGGCTTTTCCTCGAGGATTTATACGATAAACTGAAGTCGCACCTTGAAAATTAGGTTTAAGGCGAAATCTCTAATTATGAATATAAAAGAGCTTTCTTGGCTATGTTATGAAACTAAAACAAAAGCGAGGTTGCAAGGAAAGATTGTCGAAGCATGGAGTGGAGGTTCCCGGCAGAAATACATTTGCGCGGAGGGAGCGTAGCGACTTCAATTCCTATTACCGCGCACTCATGGATTTATGACGGGGTTCTCCACGGAAGTGCGTAGGCAGGCTTTCCTTGCAGATTTTACTTAAGGACTTTCTTAGAGCGTAAAAGTCATAAGCTCTTTTTTAGTCTAAAATTGATTTTGGTAATCATTGAAAATAATTAGGGAACTGGTAAAGAGAAAACGTTAGCGATTTCGAATCCGCATCCCTCCCTTATTGATTATCCCAGCAAAATTCAAGTATACTGGACGAATGAAGGACAAAACCAGAGGGAAGTTTTTTAAGTTCGTCATGCTCTTTGTTTTCGCATCCGTGGCCGTTGCGGCATCCCTTTTTTTCAGGGGACGGAAGGGCGGAAAAACTTTTGAGACCTTGGAGCCGGCGGTAAAAATCGAAAAACCTCAGATAAGCGACATCAGCAGAAAACTGAATTTAAGCGCGTATGTCGAGGCGGAGAACATGATTCCCGTCATCCCCCTTGTGAGCGGCACGATTTTGGAATACCGTGTCAAAGTCGGCGATCAGGTAAAAGAGGGCGACGTGATTGCGAAAATTGACAGCGAGCCTTTTGATGAGCAGGTCGTACAGGCAAGGGCAGGGTATCTGGCGTATGAGAACTCTTTCGCGCGCATCTCAAATTTGTATCGCTCGGGAAATGCTACGGCCCAGAATTATGATCAGGCAAAAGCCGCGAGGGATTCCGCAAAGGCACAGTATGATTTGGCTTTGATGCAGCAGGGCTATGCGACGGTGAGGGCAAAAAAAGACGGAACGATAATCACGGTCATGTCATCCCAGGGAAGCACGGCGGCACAGGGACAACCACTTGCGGTAATCGCGGATTTGAGCTCACTTGTCGTGAATCTGAAAGTCTCTGAAAAATACTATCCGCTCATCGAAAGCAACAGGGATTCAATCCGGCTCAGCGTAATGCAGAACGAAAGCGAAAAAAGTTACGGGGCGGATCTGGGCTCCATTGACCCTTATGTGAATCCCGAGACAAAAACCTTCAATATAGAATGCAATCTTCCGCCGGACGCATCTTCGACCCTAAGACCCGGCATGTTCGTGAAAGTGTGCGTGATTTATGACGAGCATAAAAATGTTCCCGTCATGCCACAGAGCATCAGAAAAACGGACGGCTCGGTTTATCTTTATGAGGACGGAAAAGCCCTTTACCTTGAGATTAGGCCCGAGGTCGAGAACGATGATTTTTTCATGGTGGATTCCATTCACGCCCAAAGTGATTTTATCGTCGACGGCCAGCATTCAGTTTTCGACGGTCAGACAGTGAGGGTGCTGCCTTGAGAAGTCCGTCAGAGTTTGTAATCCGGCATCCCGTAATCATCTCCATGTTTTTGATTGTGCTTGTTTTTTTCGGCGCGTTCAGTTTGCAGAATCAGAACATTGAGTTCATGGCCCCAATCAATTTGCCGAGCGTCATAGTCTATACGGTTTATCCCGGAGCGAGCGCGTCGGACGTTGAGCAGGACGTGACGAAAATCCTTGAGAATGATTTTGTGACCCTCCCCAATTACAAGTCCATGAGCTCTCAGTCAAGCGACAGTCTCTCGTGGATTACGGTGACTTATCACGACGGATGCGACCCCTACGATCAGCTTGAGGAAATCCGCTACAGAATATCGACGCTTCTTGATGAGCTCCCTTCCGGAATCAGCGGACAACCACAGGCCATTGTCGGAGGTGCGAGCATGCTTCCCTCCATAAGTTTTTCCGTTGACGCGGGAAATGATCTTGGACGAACGACAGAGTATATAGAAAACACTTTGAAGCCGAAAATCAACCAGGTGCCGTCGGTCGCCGAGGTAAATGTCGCGGGTGGAAAAAAACTTCAGGTGAACATCAGAATCCGCTCGGATGATTTACAGGCAAGGGGACTTCCAATCCTTCAGGTCTATCAGCTCCTGAACGTGTCAAACTCAAGCCTGCCTTTGGGAAGCGGTGTCTTTCAGGGAAACAACATCAGCATGAGATACGAGGGTTCCCTTTCCTCAATGGAAGATTTGAAAAACCTCACCGTGGGAGCCGACGACAAGGGAAACATAATCCGCCTGGAAGATGTCGCGGACGTGAGCCTGGGATATCTTGAGCAGAAGGTGATTGAGGAGTCTGACGGACGGCCTTTGATTTTGGTCTCGGTGACAAACCGCTCCGACGGAAACATCGTGAAAATAAATTCCGCCATAAAAAAAATCCTTGAGGAAGAGACAAGGGCGACGGGAGGTGCCGTAAAGTTCAACATGATTCTGGATTATTCGCGGACGACGATGGCATCTCTCAAGACCGTAATCCAGAGCGGCATAATCGGAGTCATCATGGCGATGATGATTATCTTTTTGTTTTTGATGGACTCAAGGGCCACGCTGATAATCGGAATCTCCATCCCGCTTTCTCTTCTCTTCACTTTTCTGGGAATGCAAGTCTCAAAGATTTCATTCAACCTGATGAGCCTGAGCGGATTAGTCGCTGCTCTCGGAATGATTGTTGACTCGTCCATCGTTATGATTGAGGAAGTGTACCGGTATTATCTTGCGGAAAAAATCGGAGTTGAAAAAAGCATCATACGTGGAAGCGGAGAAGTCACCATGTCCATAATCGCATCGGCTCTGACCACCATCGTAGTCTTTTTCCCCATCGCTTTTTTGAGAGGCCTTGTCGGAATGATTTTGAAGCCCATCGCAATCACGCTGATTTACGCGCTCTCGTCCTCTTTGATTGTCGCGATTATTTTCGTTCCATTTTTTATGAAGCTTTTCATGAGCGAAAAAATAACGGAGAAAAAAGAAAATCCTGTCCAGCGGTTTGTCTCGTGGGTTGAAAAAAAATATTCCGTCATGCTCTCCTGGTGCCTTGACAGCAAGGGCTTTTTGATTTTGTTGTCGCTTGTTCTTCTCGTGGTCACTCTCGTAATCTCCCTTTCACTTGGAATTGCATTTTTGCCTTCCACCGACAACAATGATTTTTACATGACACTGGAATTTCCGAAGACATACAATCTTGAGCGGACAAGGGAAAAATCGGAGCTCGCGGAAAAAATAATGAGACGGGAGGTGCCGGAGATTGAGAATCTTGTCGCCACGATCGGAAGCAGATCGGACACAAGTTTCGGAACACCGTCGGCAAACTACACGAACTTTCATGTGGTGCTTGTCCCGGTCGCAAAAAGAAAAAGGTCCGTCCAGGAAATTATTCCTCTCGTGCAGGAGGCGGTCCAAAATGAAATTCCCGATGTGAACGTCTCCATGGAAAACGGCGGATTCGACAAGCTCCTTGGTTATGCGTCGGGCGGTGGAGGCTACGGTCTGACTCTGGTCTGCGAGGACATGGACAAACTCCTTTCCGATGCCGCGAGGATAAAAGCTGAGCTTGAAAAAGATCCCGACGTTCTTTCCGCACATGTTGACACTTCCTTCGACACCGACAATCTTACAATCAGGGTCGTGCAGGATTATATCTCAAGCCTTGGAATCTCAAGCACTGAGGCAGGGTTCACGACCTTCCTTTTGTTCAATGGAACCGACGTTGGAAAAATGACTTTGGACGGAGAAAGGTACACGCTTCACCTTGACAGCGACCTGTGCGGCAGACCCTTGCATTCCGACGTGCTAAACAACATTCAGGTAAAATCTCTTGCGGGAACCATGGTGGACTTTTCCAACATCAGCAATTTTCAGATGGAAAGAACTCTTAGCGCAATCAACCACAGCGACAGGGCAAAGACCGTCACAATCAGCGCGAGGCTCAACACGGAGGATTCCGCTCCCGTCACAAGGCACATCACTAACTATCTTTCGGCCAATCCACTTTCCGAGGGTGTGAAAAGCAAGACCGCTGGAATCGGAGAGTTGATCGGGGACACAATGCCTTCCATGATCCGCGCCTTGCTGATAGCGTTTTTCCTTGTCTACACGGTGATGGTTTTGCAGTTCGAGCGTTTCAGGCAGCCGCTGATTATTCTTGCGGGAATTCCTTTTTGCTTTATCGGAGTCGTGCTGGGACTTTTGATTTTCGGTTCGACACTGAGCCTTGTGTCTCTTTTGGGAATCATCTCGCTCGGAGGAATCGTCGTGAACAACGGAATCATTTTGGTAGATTACATAAATCAGATGCGGAAGGAAAAATCCGAGGACGCGCAGAGTTTGAAAGAAACAATCACGCGGGCAAGTGCCACAAGGATTCGTCCAATCTTTATGACCACGCTTACCACCATGCTCGGAGTGGTTCCAATGGCATTCGCGCACGGAGAGGGAGCCGAGCTTTATGCACCGCTTGGACAGGCCATTGCCGGTGGGCTTTTGACTTCCACGCTGATCACTTTGTTTTTGATTCCGACCCTCTATTTTATGAGCGAAAAAAAACGGATGGAGAAGAGAAATGGAAAAAAATAAATTCATCGCGCTCATTCTTTTTACAGCCGCCTCACTTTGCCATGCCTACACGCAGGAAGAGCTTTTGCAGAAACTTTATGAGAACAACGCGGAAATCATCAAGGCTGAGTCTGATTACACGCAGGCTTCCCTTGACCTGAAAGATGCGAAGGGCGGTCTCGGTCCTGTGATTGACTTGCAAATAAGCGGAACATATATGGTGAATCCACCCATCGGGGAAATTTCTGTAAGCACTCAGGACGTAATTAATCTTTTTTCGAACGAGGGATACACTTTGCCTTCGATTCCATTTGAGCGATCGCTTGTGGTCTACGAGGGAATGGAGCACACGCTTTACAATTTTTCGCTCTCCCTGACCCAGCCGATTTTCACATGGGGAAAACTTACGAACGCGGTGAAACTTTACGAGCAGGTAAAAGAAATCCGTCTGCTCCAGAAAAATGATTTGATACGAAAAAAAGAAGCCGAACTTTTTTCCAGATTGACCGCAATCCATTATCTTTCGCAGATTGATTCGCTTTTGGACGAGCAGTCTCTTTATGCGAAGCGTCTCGTGGAGATAAGCGATGCCTATGCGAAAAACGGACTCCTCTTGAATCAGGATGTGCTGAACGCAAAAATGCAGGCGCAGGAAATCGACATTGCGAAAAAAAATCTGGAGCGTGAAAAAGAAATCCAAAAGATTGAGATACAAAAACTTCTTTCCGATGAGATTGATTTTTCCGATTTGGATTTTGCTCCCGACGAAAAAAAGTTGCGGCGTTTTTTATCCTATTCGCTTTCCGAGATTGAGGAATCTTCATCCGCGGCAGAGAACAATCAGATAAAGATTCTGAACTCCTTGATAGAGACTTCCCGCCTTGCAAAAAACATTGCCGATGCGTCGGTCTACTGGAAACCCGATGTCGCTCTTCAGTCCTCCGTCGGATATGCGGGGCAGCGTTTTCCTTTTATCCAGGACGAGTGGGATGACTATGGAAAATACTCGCTTAATTTTTCCCTTGGACTTCGCACGACAGTCTGGGATGGCGGAAAGGCACTGAGAAATGTCCAGCGAAAAGAAGACGAGCTTAATCTTGCCCTGAGCCGCTACAGTGATTCCGTGCTCCAGCTTAAAATGGCGGGCGCGACTTCCTATTCCGATTTGCATCTTGCAGAGAGCCGCTGTCAGTATCAAAAGCTTCTGATTGAAAATGACGGGCTTTCAATAAACCGGTATGAAAGCGAGTACAGGGCAGGCTTCGGAACCGAGATGGACGTACTCAAGGCAAAGATAAAAAAAATCACCGACACCATAAGCCTGCTCCAAATGCAGATTGAGATGTACTCCGCCTGCTTTACCCTCGACTATCTGTGCGGGGAGGGGATGTGATGCGTAAAAAAATAAAATCCTGATTTTTCATCTGCCGTTCCTTTTTTCTATTTTATGCTGGTCTCATAAGGAATCACATGGTCCTGGTATGTAACACAGAAATGAAGGCATGTGTCGTCATATTTTGTTCCCTCATAGACCTCGGCAATCTCCACCTTGATGTCTTCCGCTTCCGTGATGAATGAGATGTCAACGGTCTGCGGATGGGGAGTGTCCAGAACGTCAAGAATTTTTGAGTTTCCGGATTTAACCCCCGTCACTTTGATTTTTTTGACGCGGTTGTTCTGCTTGTATAAGAAAGGTTTTTCATAGGATATGTAGCCGTTCATAATCAAGAGAGTCTTGTAAACAGTTTCCCATGTGTTTTCTATGACAAAGGATTCTCCAATGCCGTTCCCGGACGCACCCTCCACCCAGGGAGTGTCAGATTCCATCGAGCAAAGATTCTGCACTGGATATTCCGTTCCATTTTTTTCAACAAGATGAGAGGTCTCGTTTTTGTAGACTCTGCCTGACATCTCGTTCCACCTCGGTGCTATCATCATAAAGGCTGGAGTGTCTGAGCGTGTTATGCCGAGAGCCTGAGTTCCAGAATTTCCTGTCTTGCAAGCGAGAAAAAGCATCTTGTCATCCGGACTCACATCAACGCCGTCATTCAGATATTGTGCGCTGAATTCCTTTGGGAACGGCCTGCTCATTTTTATGAAGGACATTCCGTCTGTATGGATGAGTGTATAGGTTACTTCCATCGGTTCGTTTTGAACTCCGGACTCTGATTCGATATCATATATCAATTTGTCGTCCTTAAGTTCTATGCTTCCAAACGTGCAGTATGGATCAGTGATGTAATGACCATCGAGTGAAAAACTCATGTCCGTAAGCGATGCCATCTCAACCGGCTTTTCATCTTTTTCATTTGAAAAATCATTGTCTGTCCGTGTGTAGTAGAAATCGAAAAATATGGAGTTTCTGTAGACAAAGGCTCCTTTTTTATCTTGAGCCTGATAGTCGTCTTGATATTTGATGACGCAGTTTTCTCCGTCCGGGAACATATACTCAAGGAGTGACTTCATTTCCTCTGACTGACTGTCTGACTTGGAAATGTCGATGTCCTTTGCCGCAGGAGCCTCAAGAATCAGGCATGGATTTCCGCTTGTGTCCTCACCGTTCGAGTAAAAGCATCTTCCTTTTGCGAATGTATTTTTGTTTGTGCTCCAGACTTTAAGCTTGTAGGTTTTTGAGATGGCAGGTCCTGAATCTATGATAAAATAGATTTTGTTGTCAGTGCTTTTCCATTCACTCGGAAAGTCCTGTCCGTTATCAGATTGCGCGGGAAACGGTGAGTGATTGATTCCGCTTTCCGGCAAAGATTTTTTCCCCTTGCATCCGGTGAAAAAACAGATGAACACAGCCAAAAGAATGATTGAATATTTTCTTAACATAAAAGTACCTCGTTTGATTTTTCTTCCTCCTAAAAGCCCTCAATGTGACAATTTAAGAGGAAGATGTATTTTGATTATAACTAGTCTAATGGATTATATGTTTGATCATGTTTGTAAGAGTATATACATTTTTCAACGCTTGATAAATCATTTGTTCCCATATATAAATACTCCATGAATTTATCGTGTTGAGCTTGTCCTCCTTGAGTGATTGTGCATCCAGCACTCTGTGGATATATGGTTGAATACGGGGTGGAGGCATTCTTTTTTTGGTTTGGATGCTCCAAAAAATCAGCCGGTGAGATATTAATTTTGTCTCTAATTTCCTTTGGAATATTTGGATCGTCCGTCGTGTGCCTAAGAACATTTTTATATGATTTTGAGTCGTATGTTCCGTCAAGTTGTTTGATAAGACCATTTGTTGTATAATGATATTCTCCATCAGGTTCTGTAAAACAGTCGGCGTCGGAACTATTTTCTGAAGAACAGTTTGCACCTACTTTATCTCTATATACTATGAACTCTCTCACACCATCAGATTTATAGACATACCTATCTGAGTCAAAACTGTTTCCCAGTCCATCTGTTTGTCGAAAAACTTCTACACGTGTTGACTTCACACGACTTTCATCGAAATACATATGCTTTATACTTTCTCTTATGGCTTTAGCATGATTGGCTTCCATAGTATTTACCGGGGTATTTGCTTTGGAAATACTATTGTAATAAGTCCCATTAGATTTTTTTAAATTTTCCGCGTATTCTTTGTTGTGGATTTGAGTTGGTATTGTAACATCATTTGCTTTTGAAATATTTGTAGCCTCGGGTTTCATCCCATTAATATTATTTCCTTTAATAGTATTCCCGCCAATTCCGTTTTTAGATGCCTGAGCAACATACCTCTCATACTTTTCTTTATATATAGAGCTTTCAAAGTTCGTGGAATTCACTGTGGATGTTGAATAATTAGCTCCTGTATTTATGCCAGCTCCGATATGCAATGTACTTGATGCGAGTTGATTTCCCGCTCCAGCCCCCGATGAGCTTTTCGCCACAGTAGTTCCCGGATTTTCGTTTACGGATCCCATGCTTGGACTTGAGGTTGCCGGTACAGGCTTGGATGCCGTGACACCGCTTGCAGGACTTTCCTGTGTCATGCTGATGCTCGGTGTAGGGGTGCTTGTTGGACTTGCACTGGGTGCGGACTGGGGAGTGTTGAAAGAGAAGCTGATTTCCTGACCCGGGTGGATTACATCCGGATTTGAGATTCCGTTCAACTCTGCAATCTGACCGACCGTGAAATTGGTTCCGTGCTCATTGTTGTAGTCTGAGACAACTTTGCCCAGAGTGTCGTTTTTGTTTACAGTGACCGTGCTTTTTGTGGAATCTTTTTTCTCACCGGTCTCCTCCTTGCTACCTCCGTTAACCTTGAAGGTCTCCTCATCGGTAAGCTCTCTGCACCCCAATGGAATGTCTCCCACAGGAATGAAGTCCGTCGGGTTCGCCTTGCATCCTGTTCTGGACGCGTTCTTTCTGAAATTGAGTTTTCTAAACATTTTTCACCTCTTTTTTTCTGTATGGATATTGAATGTTATCCGTCATGTCCCTAATCTATTTTTCCTCCACTATTTTCAATCAACATCTTCCCTGAAATTGATTGTCAGGGATTTTCATGATTAAATTCAATCAGCAGGTGACTGATTGGTGAATAGTTTCCCAAATACAAAAATCTGTTCCCATGTTTATAGCATGAAATATCTGACATATACTTGAGAAAATCTGGAAATGAATTTTCTTGAATCTCGCATGCATAGTACTTGGAGAGAATTTTCTCAAGATATTTTTTCAAATGTCCGTTTTGTTTGAAGCTCAATACAACATAATCCTTGTTTTCTGTTTTATACTGCTCCGCGCCGTAAAAGAAAATACTCATATTCTCAAACATGATTTTCCTCTCACGCTCCTCATCAAAACTTCCTTCATATTTGAAGCCAAGCTTTTCGAAATCTCTGTCCGCTGACATAAAATCCTTTGCGTTATAGTTGTAGAAACAAATCTTCTTCAGCAGATGAATTTGATATGCGGAAAACGATGTGAAAGTTAAGGTAATGGCAGCCAAAATAATCAAAGTGGCCTTTACAATTTTTTTCATTTTCATAATTACATCCTCTCAAAGTCCCATGTTCTAAACGACATTCCGAATCCTGAACTCGCTTGTGGAAATTCAAGACGGTCTCCATTTTTGTATCCATAAAAGACATCCAGGTCATAATCATATGCTCTTCCATTGATTTTCATTCCTGCATATGAAATTGACCCGTAACTTGCGGATTTGAATGGACTGTCCGCTTTCATCTCGAATGCTGCAATTCCAATTGTATTGTTAAGCATGTCTTTTGCTCCTGTTGTTAACCTTGACGGTCTCCTCATCGGTAAGCTCTCTGCACCCCAATGGAATGTCTCCCACAGGAATGAAGTCCGTCGGGTTCGCCTTGCATCCGTTTCTGGACGCGCTCTTTCTGAAATTGAGTTTTCTAAACATTTTTCACCTCTTTTTTTTCGGTGTGGATATTGAATGTTGTCATTTATTGTTTGTCCCACCCAGTAACAAAAATATTATTAAACTCCTCATCTGGGACATCTATAATTTCTGCATTCATTATAGAATATTCTCCTTCATTTGATTCATAAGGTTCTGAGTATTCGTGCTCCATAAATCCAATATTATTGAATCGCCGGGTGATAGAACTTCTTGCTATTTTCTCGATATTTTCCCCTTTGCTTTTCTCAAGATATTTTATAAATGTTCCTTCTCCTGTATTTTCAAATGTCATTTTATCTCCACTTGATTGAGACAATAAATAGTAAATCATTTGTCCGTCGGCATATTCAATGACCCGATATTCATCAGATTTTGTTAAAGTGTTTTTTTCAAATTTAAATGAGGTTATCTTTTCTTTGTCTTGTTCAGTCATCTCATTTTTTGTAAATGCAAATTTGTGTTTATTTTGAGCATCTTCAAAAACAATGGAATCCTCATTTTCTTGTATTTTGTATGTAAGCGTTTTATGCTCTATCGGAGACACTTTTTTAAAATCATTTCTAATCGTCTCTTGCATGACATAGCTGTCGTTATTACATTTATAGCTTATGTGATACATTGTGGATAAGGAAGTGTTTTCGGTTTTCTCTATATAGTAGTGATCGGTAATCCTGAAGTCTTCGTCAAAGAAAAAGTAATCGTAATCAACAGTCCGGTCGTAGGTATCTGCCCAATGTTTTAATCCGTCCTCTCCGATATCATATGATTCTTTTGAAATTTTTAGTATTTTATTTTTCATCAATTCTGGGGTTTTGAAAAAAAGTTCCGGTCTGCTTATTAGAAGAGGATTGCGCACATAGAACTCATAATTTGAAAGTTCTTTGTCGAAGCAATTCATAAAATAGTTCTTTGTACAGTCTGTCTGACTCTCATTCTCGATACTTATGGAGTTCTTTTGCAGAGAAGAGTCTTTGTCGTGTTTTATAAAATTCTCTGTCTCATTTTGTGTTATACTTGTGGTAGTAACGTTTTGTTTTGAGACTTCGTTTTTTGATGAGCATGAGTATAAGCTCATACACAAAACTGTAAATAATAAAAATGTCCTTTTCATTTCAAATGTTCCTTATATTTGTTAGTTGATGTTCTGTCTTTGTTTATATCATTATTGCTTGATGGATAATATTGGAATTGAGTCTCTCCAAAAGAATTCATTGAATACCCGTCCAATTCAAACCAATGAGTACCTCCTGCAACATTGTTTGCCATGCTGTCATTACTTTACAGCCTTATTTTTCATTTGCTGTTCCTTGCAGTTCGGAATCCAATATAGAAAAATTTGTCGCTTATATTGGCAGCAGTCTCCTCATCATAGCAGAACCTCAGAAAATCCGTGCAGTCACTAAAATCTTGTATGGAATTTCCAGGGACACCTGTTCCGATGACAAACGCTTGTTTTTCATTCTCGGAAAATTCCTTTTTTCTGACTTCTGTTCCCGTCCATTCGAGACCATTACCAAGCATGTCGTATAGTCCCGCAGGATTCGGTCTCAGATTTCCCACTGGTGCATAGACTCCGAACGAATCATTGATATATTCGGAAATCTTCATGTTTTCCCACCATCTGGTTTTCATGGCTTTGTTTCCTCCTAAAAAGGCATAGAACCATTCATCCTTTGACGGAAGTCTGTAGCCGTTGGCATTCTCGTTTATTTTTATGTCAGGTAGATTCCGAAGTTCATAAACTTCCTCCAGATTATTTTTTGAACTGAGATAATTGCAGTACGAGCATGCGTCATAAAAACTGACGAACATCGCCGGGCAGTCCGGGAATGGCATCACGGAACTCAGGCTCCTTTCGGGATTGTCCGATGAATACCCTTCATACGATGTCTCCTCAACGAATTTTTCATACTCCGCGCGTGTCACCATGTGACTTGAGATGTAGAAATCCCCGATTTTAATTTCCTCGGGTTCTGTATTCATAATCGTTGCGAAATCAATTTTCGCTCCCTTCAAAAAGATTTCTCCCTCCGATGTGTTTCTTTTACACCCGAGCAGAGCGACCGAAATAAGTATTGCGTAAACGAAATAACGTCTAATCATTTTTTTTCTCCATTCTATTTTTTGCATGATATAACAGGACGAACTTTATATAATTCATATTGTCCTACTCCAGGATTGATTTCTGAATATGGGGAATTCAAAATCGTTTCATAATGAGCCACCGAAGAAAATGTACTGGGAGCTGATTTTCCTTCATGATAAAAACCTCCTATTGCATATTTGTATGAAGATTCCTGAAACTCATCTTTATTTAGTTCCTTAGGAATATTTCCATAACTTTTTGTCTCTGGATTATAATAGACATAATCGAAATACCTGTCTGAATTGCATTGTTGTAGTCTGAGACAACTTTGCCCAGAGTGTCGTTCTGGCTTACAGTGACCGTGCTTTTTGTGGAATCTTTTTTCTCACCGGTCTCCTCCTTGCTTCCTCCGTTGACTTTGAATGCCTCCTCATCGGTGAGCTCCCGGCATCCCAATGGAATGTCACCCGTGGAAATGAAGTCCCTTGGGTTTGCCTTGCATCCTGTTCTGGATGTGCTCTTTCTGAAATTGAGTTTTCTAAACATTTTTCACCTCTTTTTTTCTGTATGGATATTGAATGGTATCCGTCATGTCCCTAATCTATTTTTCCTCCACTATTTTCAGTTGAAATAATAATCGAGTATACGCACCGAGCTCTTGTCCCAGTCGGTCTCCTCGTTTGTACTGGAGATGAATGTTGTGCTCGTCGTGGTCGTTACGGTATGTCCGTTCGTATTGTTCGTCTCCGTCGTATTGGATTCGCTTGAGCTTTCTGAACTTCCCTCGTCGGTGGTTAGGGAGTTCGTTGTTGTTGTTGTGTCTGGCTTGCTCGTTGTATCGGAGTCGCTCGTGGGTTTAGTCGGCGAGCTTGAGTCATTTTTTGTGTGTGTCTCGGTTTTCGTCTCACCATCTGTGTGACTTGTGGAATCCAATGTGTTTGTGTTGTTCGTCGTTGAATTGGATTTGGAGTTTGAGTTGCTAGTGCTTTCGGCCTCGGACGAGCTTTCCGAGACTGTTACCGAGCTTGTCTCAATCTGCCGCACGAGACTCCACTCTATGTTGAGGTAAAGACTTTTGTACGGCGGTATGTTCACGTCATAGTTCAGCGAGATGTAGTGGTCGATTCCTTTGTCTGATGTTGCGACCGCATTGACCGTGCAATTATAGATTGTCCTGTCGCTCACGTTTGTGATTTTGACATCGGCGCTGCAATACACGACTTCCTCATTCGCGCTAGGTCTCTCCGTTCTTGTGTGAATGGAATTTACCGAAAGCTCGGCAATCCCCTCTGGATCGTCAAAATAAGTGCATCCGGTAATCGCAAAAATCAATATAATCAGTCCTAAAAATCTTTTCATTGTTTAACCTCCAAAAATTGTCCGATGAAATTTTCCCAGGCAGATGAAAGTCCCAGGATGTTCAGTTTTCCCTGTATCATGCTCCACACAGTGCGGTAATAGTTCAGGCGCGTCTCGTAGTATCCGAGCTCCGTTCCCCAGAATTGCGCCTCGGTTATCAGATTTCTTTCAAGCATGGTCCTCATGTCTTTTCTGAAGTCCTCTTCCTCGCGCAAAGCATTCTCCATCCGCTCACAGTATGCCGATGTGGACTCCTCCCATTCCCGGTACAGGTCGCGTGTTTTTTTCTGCTCGTCACGGATTATGTCAAGCTGCAAAGTCAGATTCTGAATCTTTTTGTCGGAGACTTCCCGTAAGATTTTTCCCTGCGACAAAAAATCAAGTCCAAGCCTCAGACCTACAGTTCCGCTCAGAACCCATGCGTCGGGGGATGCAACAAGTTCCCGAATCGAGCGGCTTAAATCCGTGTATTCGTTTCCGACATTCTGTCCCGGAGAAAGGGATGCCTGCATGTAAAGGGAAGGGGAGAGCCTTGATTTGTCCATTTTGAACAAAAGCTCCTCGTCCTTTATTTTGCTCAGGATTTCTTGTTCCTGCACGGTCCTGGATGATTCGTCCCCGTAAGTTTCGTCAAGCAGATGAGCATCAATCAGATGAGCATCAATCGGATGAACATCAATCGGATGAACATCTATAAGATGAACATCTATCAGATGCACATCTATTAGATGTTGAATCTCCAGTCTGAACAAATCGCTCATTTCCATTATCCCGGCGGCTTTGTAGGATGCAAGGGCTGATTCCGCCTCCATCAGTCTTTGCTCTGCTCTCTGGTAATTCTGCAATGCCTGCGTCTGGTTCATGTGCGAGTTGAAAAGCTCCACGTTGCTTCTTTGTCCGCTTTGATGCCTGTGACTTTCCTCAAGATATTCCGCCTTGACTTTCGTGAGCATTATCCCGTAGTATTCCTTTTCGTTAAGCGCGATGTTGTAATCCTGAACTGCGCTGATGAATTTTCTAGCAAGATTGAACTTCGCCTCCATGCTTTGAAGATTTCCCATCTCCTTCTGATTTTTCATCCTCTCAATCTCAGGATCCTTTGTCAGTGAGAATGCCCCGTATGAGAGATTCTGCGAAAGTCCCAGCTGGAGATAAGGCTGCTGTATGTAAGCGTTCTGTCCCATGAGACAAGAGATTCCGTATCCCGCGTCAAGTGCTATCTGTCCGTTTCCCGGAAGCTTCTGATGGATTCCGATATTTGCAGACGGTGCCATGATGATTTGCGGTCCGTGACTTATTCCCCTGTTCCTCACGTAATGATAATCCCCACGAATCAGATTCGAGTTTGCGGTCAAATCAATCTGGACGGAAGGAAGCCATGTCTTTTCCTCCTGGGAGAACAAAGCGTCCATATAGAGCTCGTTGTTTCTTATCATTATCCCTTCCGGGGATTGCCTTAGCACATTGGAAATCACAGTCACAGCGTAATCGTTTTTGTCCGTCCCTTTCGAAAACAGACTCGCCTGTGCAAGGAGAAATATGACAAGGCAAATTGCATTTTTTATTTTCAGTACCATAGGTTCAGTTTCTCCAACACATATTTCAAGAGCGTCTTTTTTGAAACGATTATCCTTGCGTCAACCTGTAGTCCGATTCTCAGGGGAAATTCCTTTCCTGATTTTCCCGTCAGAATGTTCTTGTCCATATCAGTCCTGATTACAAAGACCGCGTTCCCGCTTGTCGTCGCAGAGATGTCCGGGTCGATTGTGAGAATCTTTCCCTTCGCTCCTCCGAATTCGTGGTAGGGCAGACTTGGAAAACTTATCTTCACCTCCGAATCCTCGGCGAGTTTTCCGGCCTTGCTTGCGGGTACCGACAGTTCCACGATGCAGTCCTTGTTTCCGAACGGCACTATGTTGAAAAGTTTTTGTCCGCTCTGAATCCAGTCCCCGGGATTGAGTGCAGAAATCTCCTGTATGATTCCGTCAATCGGTGCGATTACATCGGTGTATTTCAGGGAATCCTCAATCTGCTCCATCTTCGTCCTGTTGATTTTTATCGCGGTCTCCAGATTCTCAATCTCCTGGCTTATGTCGTGCCTGAATGATGTGTTCAGGGCATTGTATTCGTTCAGCGACGTGTTGTATCTGTAGGAATATTCCCTGAGCCGGGTTTCCGTTGTCATGTTTGCGGGAAGATTGCTTTCCTCGTCCAGAACCTGAAGATTGAAATTCTTTGTCTTCTCAAGCCTCCTGATTTCCTCCCTCCATTTTTGGTATCTGAGAGCCGCCTCCTCGTATTCAGCCGGAATGAGATTTTTTCCTTTTTCAAGGCTTCCGTTTATGAATTTGAGGCCCTGCAATTTTTTCTCCTGCTCGGCAAGCTCGGTCTCAAGCGAATCCTTTTGTTTCAGAATCTGCGTGGGATCTATGCTCAAAAGAAGGTCTCCCTTTTCCACGACTTTTCCCGGATTGTAATCCACTTTCATGATTCTTCCGGTCACTGCGTTTGAAAGCGAAGAGATGTTGCTCCTTGGTCTGATGTAGCCTGTGCAGCGTATGACTTCCTCGAAAGGAGCGAACACGAACCACACGGATGCCGCGGCTATGAAAAGTGTGATTAGCATTATCATTCCGTTCTGCATCGCGGGTCTTTCCCTGAAAAAATATTCCTGGGTTCTGCTTATGTGTTTATCCGAATAGACTGTCATTTAATTTTCCGCCTTGTTCTGTGTTTCCCACATCTTCGCATAAAATCCCTTGCGCTCCAAAAGTTGTGCGTGGGTTCCCTCTTCCACAAGCCTTCCCTCGTCAAGCACGAAAATCCTGTCGCAGTTTTTTACGGTGGAAAGTCTGTGCGCCACGATGATGCTGGTAGTCTCCTCCGGCAGATTCTCAATCGTTCGCATGATTGAAGCCTCCGAAAGACTGTCTAGACTGGACGTGGCCTCGTCAAGAATAAGAATCCTGGGGTTTCTGAGGAGAATTCTTGCAAGCGAAAGCCTCTGTCTCTCTCCTCCTGAAAGCGACGCACCTTTTTCCCCGACCTTGGTTGAAAATCCCTCGTCAAGTTTTTCAATGAAATCCAGTGCGGCTGCATCCTCGGCGGCTTTTTTGATTTTCTCGGGTGATGAGTCCGACGTTCCAAGCGCGATGTTTCCTCTCACAGTGTCGCTGAAAAGAAGTGTCTCCTGGGGCACATATCCGAAAAATCTTCTGTAGTCCTCGGTGCTGTAGTCCCTGATGTTCTTTCCGTCCAGCATTATCTCACCTTTGTCGGGACTGTAGAATTTCAGGAGCAGTTTCATCAGCGTGGTTTTTCCCGAGCCCGAGCTTCCGACGAACGCGACTTTTTCTCCGGCATGTATCTCAAGGTTTATGTCCTGCAATGTGTTTCCCCTGGATCCGAATGCGAACGAGAGGTTTTTCACGCTTATCTTTTCAAAATCCTGATTTGAGTCCAGATGAAATGAAAAATCCTTTTGCTCACCTTCCTCCTTCAGATCGAATATTTCGCCGAGCCTTTTTCCCGAGACGGAGAGTTCCTGAATCTGTGGCTGCAGTGTAATCAATCTGCCGAGAGGTCCGATGAAGAATCCGAGCAGAGTGACAAATGAGATGAGCTCGCCCAATGAGATTTCGCCCCGCATAATCAGAATGCTTCCATAGAAATACACGGCAAGATTCCCAATCTGTGAGAGAAAGACCTGCATGGTCGATATGATGTTCGTGAACTTGTTGAGTGAAAATCCCCTTTGAATCGAGTCAAGGATTTTGAACTCCGCCTTTTCGTAGGAATCATCCTCCACGGAGAGAGCCTTTATGGTTGAGATTCCCCCTATGCTTTCCACGAAATGCGAGTATTTTTCCGCCTCGACCGCAGCCCTTTGGTAGATGAGACGCTTGTAGGTTCCCGACGAGAGAAGCACTGTGATTCCAGAGAGTATGACAGGAACCATGGAAATCAGAACGAGCTTTGGACTGAATGCGAAGAGAACGATTCCCCCGAAGATGAACATCACGCTGTCAAGTATCACTCCGACCGTCATTGATGAGAGCGCGTTTTTTATGGAGCTGATGTCAGAGAGTCGAGACAGAATTTCCCCGTCCTTTCTCTTCACGAAAAAATCAAGCGGAAGCCTCAGTATGTGATGGAAATAATTCAAAAGCAGAGTCGCCTCAATTTTGTTTCCAAGGTGCATCACAAGGTGGTTCCGCGAATATCCCAGAAGATTCTGGAAGATGATTGCGACCAGATATCCGATTGATATGCCCACCAGAGTCGTCTTCATGTAAGAATAGAGCACGTCGTCAATGAGAAAACGGAAATAGAACGCGCCGAGAATTCCAAGCAGGGTAAGGAGGATGCTGGAGAGCAAAACCAGATTGACGATGGACTTGTTTCCACGCAGAAGATACGAGAATCTTGCGAAGAATGATTTGTCGTCCGAAGTTTTTTCAAATTCCACCGTGGGGGCCACAGTCAGAAAAACGCCGCTCCACCATTCAAGGAACCTGGATTTTTTCACCCATGAGATTTTATCCGCAGGATTTGCCACGAGAACCTTGTTTCTTTTTGACCTGAGTGCCACGACATAATGGCTGAGTCCGTTCATGTTCGTGTGACAGATGATTGGGTATGTGTAATCGTCCCTGAGATTTTTTTCCTCCGACACAAGGACCTTGCATGACATGCTGAGATTTTTTGCCGCCTTGACGATGCCCTTTGCGCTCGTTCCCTTGGAGTCCGTTCCAGCAAGCTCCCGAATCTTCGCGACAGATATGTTCTTGCCGTAATATTTTGAGACCGTTGCGATACATGCCGCACCACAGTCAGTCTCATCCAGCTGCTTTACGAAGCAGAACCTTTCATTATAATTCACTTTTTTATCCTTAATTTTAGATTAGTTTAATACAAGTGATGATTTGAAATCAACATTTGCTCAAAAATTTGTCTTAAAATACAGTCTTTTTTTGCAATTTTCACCAAAATCTCTATTGCGGAAGTGTGTTCGCTTTTCCCGGAGTCTGCAATGCCTTTTTCGCGATGTCGTACCACTGATTTTTGTCCGACCTTAAAGTGCCGTCCGAAGGAAGCGATGTGACAGACTTTCTGTTTACGGAATGGGATGAGCTTTTTATGAGGCTCCCGTCAAACGCGGACTCAACCGTGCAGTCTGCATTTCCGTTTCCGTCCGTCCAGATTCCGCTTTCCTCAATGGCTTCGAGCGCTCCGTTGAATTTTTCGTCAAAGGCAGATTTCTTTCCTTTTTCCAGATACAAAAACGCGTCGTAAATCACCGATGTGTCGTCGTTTCTCAGCATGAGCACGTCAGTTTTGTCGCCGAGAGAGCTCTTTTCGTTTTGCTGCATGAAAAGGTCCCTTGCAGAGCTGCAATCCTCCGCTCCCGCCAGAAGAAGGTTTTCCCCGGTCTCGTCAACGCAGGTCTTGTCGTAGTTTCTGTAGTGCACGACAATTCTCTCCCCCTTTTTTACTTCCATGGCCGGAAACTGATATCTCCTGTCCTCCCCGTCAGACGCGCTTACGATTGAAAGACCCGATGTGTTTCCTTCCTTTAAGACATAAAGCTCCACGAACTCAAAGATATTTTTTGACGCAGTGGCCCCGGTCCTTATCTCTGAGAATGCCATGAGCGGAACCCTGTCGTTGAATCCCTTGAAGTCCACGCTGAGTGTGAGTGTGTTGCCCCTTGAGTCCTCAATCTCCGCATCCAGAACGTAGAGTCCTCCGACTTCGGTATTCTCTCCCAGCTTGAAGTCAATGCTGCGTCCGTCATCAGAAATCTCACTTTCCACGCTGATTTCGCTTTTCTCACCGTCGATTCCGTCCTTTCTTACAGATGCCCTGTTCACAATCACTTCCTTGCTCAATGTCATCGAGACATGCCCTGAGTCCACAATCTTCATGTCCTCCAGTTGCGGCACGGTAAAATCACCGGAAAGAAATTCCACTCCGTCTATGGAAGTGCGGCATCCACCAGGAACCACGCTCAGGATGACGGAAAAAATCAGGACACCGGCCGGAACCAGCGTCTCGGTAAGATAACGTGCGATTTTTTTCACCGCTTGCTTTTTTTTCATCATGCGCCCCTTTTTATGTTTGTCCGTCCGAAAATCAGTTCGAATCGGGCAGGGAACTTTTTTTCCCTACATATATATAATATTCCCCGAATTCCCGTCACGGTAATCATTTCTACAAAAATTTTTAAAAATTTTTTGTTTCGTCCGCCTGATTCGTTTGTTTTCCATAATAAGGCTGGTTAATCGGCATGGGACAGTCGGATTTCGGGTCTTAAACTGAAGTTCCTGAACCTTTCCTAAAGACTGGACGGACTGATTCCGATAATCTAACCGGGTATTTTTATTCTGGGAGGAGATATGAAAAGGTTTTTTAAAGCACTTCTATGCGCCGCATTTGCGCTTCTTTCTCACGGAGCTTTTGCAGGTGACGCGGCCGTATTTTCAGACATTGGATTTTCAGAAGACGGATTGACATATATTTTCGGTCAGTACGGAAAAACCGACGTCCGTTACGAGGCGTGGGCAGATTTGTATACCGTGGACGTTGCGAAAAATGATTACGTTCCGAACGGTGTGTTCAGGACAAAACCTTCCGCCGAGACATCAAAACTTTCGGGAAAAGGTGCATTTGAGGCTCTGGTCAAAAAGAGCTCGTGGTACCTGAAAAAATACAACTGCACTCCGGCATCCGCGGGGACACTTCTTTATGTGAGGGAGTCCGAGAGCAAGATGCCGACCGAGGTGATACAGTTCAAGGATTTTGAGGCATCGACGGCGGAAAAATCAATCTTCTATAATATACAGCTGGTTCCGACTTTCTACGGCGAGGGAAAAAATCTTGAGTCGAAATTCCACATACTGATGGAAAAAAAGGACTCGGAGGGAAATCTTCTTGCGAGCAGCGTGGTGGGAACTCCGGAGTTCAGGCGCAAGGGTGTGGTGAAGTACCGCATCGACAGGATTTTTACGGACAAGAGCGGAAAGAGCTTCGTTTTTATCGTGGAAAAGACCCAGCAGGACGACACGGGACTTTCAATCAGATACATGGTCGAGACAATCCGCTTCTGATTTACCGGTGGATTTTTTTTGCGATAAAATTAATTTCCAGATTGCCAAGGGTTTTCAAAGTGAGTTTTGAAAAAAAATCCCGAAGACACAATTGAAGCTCATCTCAATCGCCCTCCGGGATTTCTCATCTTTCAAAAAAACGTCTTGTTTTCTTACTGCAGGATTGCTCCCTTGTCGGCGCTTGAGACCAACTTTGCATAGCGGGCAAGATATCCGTGGGTCACTTTCGGCTCCGGTGCCTTCCATGCGGCTTTTCTCTTCGCAAGCTCCTCGTCTGAAACCTCAAGGTGAATCTTGTAGTTGTTGATGTCCAGGCTGATTATGTCTCCTTCCTGAACCAATGCGATCGGTCCTCCGTCGGCGGCTTCGGGTGAGCAGTGTCCGAGTGACGCGCCCCTTGTGGCTCCGCTGAATCTTCCGTCGGTAATCAAGGCAACCTGCTTGTCAAGTCCCTGTCCTGCAAGAGCGGCTGTAACGGCGAGCATTTCCCTCATTCCGGGGCCTCCCTTCGGTCCCTCGTAGCGGATTACGACGACATCTCCCGCGTGAATCTCACGTTTCTGCACGGCTTCCATCGCCTCGCTCTCATCGTTGAAGACACGGGCTGGTCCTGAGTGCTTCATCAGTTCCTTTGCACATGCGCTTCTTTTTACGACAGTTCCGTTCGGGGCAAGATTTCCGAAAAGGATTGCAATGCCGCCGTTGTCGCTGAAAGGATTCTCAATCGGCCGGAGGATTTCAGGATTCCTGTTCCTTACACCCTTGATGTTTTCCGCGATTGTCTTTCCGGTCGCTGTGATAAGGTCGGTCTTAATCAGATTTTTCTTCGCGAGCTCTGCAAGCACTGCCTGAACACCGCCCGCGTCGTTGAGCTCACAGATAAAGGTGTGTCCCGCAGGAGCCAAGTGGCAGAGATTGGGTGTGCGCTCGGAGATTTCGTTCACTTCATGGAGGTCAAGCTCAAGTCCCGCCTCGTGCATGATTGCCGGAACGTGGAGCATTGTGTTTGACGAGCATCCCAAGGCCATGTCCGCTGCAAGTGCGTTTCGGAAGGAGTCCGACGTCATCATCTGTCTTGCGGTGATTTTCTTGTTGTAGAGGTTCATTACCGCCATGCCCGCGTGTTTTGCAAGTGCGATTCTTTCACCTGTCGTAGCCGGGATGGTTCCGTTTCCAGGAAGTCCGAGCCCCAAAACTTCGGTAAGGCAGTTCATGGAATTTGCGGTGAACATACCTGAGCAGGATCCGCATCCGGGACAAGCGCAGTGCTCCATTTCCTTAAGCTGGGCTTCAGTGATTTTTCCAGAAGCGACCGCACCGACTCCCTCGAACATGTCCGTGAGCGAGAGATTTTTGTCCGAGTAGGGATTTCCTTCCTCATGGCTTGGAAGATGACCCGGCATCATGGCTCCACCGGAAACGAATACGGTCGGAAGGTCAAGACGTGCCGCCGCCATCAACATGCCCGGAACAATCTTGTCGCAGTTCGGAATCATAACAAGTGCGTCAAACTGATGCGCCGTTGCCATGCACTCAACGCTGTCTGCAATCAGCTCGCGGGTTACGAGAGAGTACTTCATGCCCTCATGTCCCATCGCGATTCCGTCACAAACACCGATGGCGGGAAATTCAACGGGGGTTCCACCTGCCATGCGGATTCCTGCCTTTACGGCCTCGGCGATGCGGTCAAGCTCAATGTGTCCGGGGATGATTTCATTTTTGGCACAGCAGACTCCGACAAGCGGTTTCTCAAGCTCCTCGTCAGTGTAGCCCATGGCATAAAAAAGCGAACGGTGTGGTGCCCTTGCCATTCCCTTGGTTGCGTTGTCACTTCTCTTCATATTAATACCTCTCAAAATGCGGTAATCCGCAAGACAAGGATATTCTAGCGATAAATCGAAGTCTAGTCAATGACACAAACGAAGCGGGGCTTCGTTTGTGTGTCAAGTTTTTGCTTGGTCGCGAAGGCTTCCATTTTCTGCTTTGCAGACAAATGCAAGAACTTGCAGCCCCTTGGTGGAAGGGCTTGGTCTTGAAGGCTCCCATTTTCTGCTTTGCAGAAAAACGCAAAAAACTTGCAGCCCCTCGGTGGAAGGGCTTGGTCGCGAAGGCTCCCATTTTCTGCTTTGCAGAAAAACGCAAAAACTTGCAGCCCCTCGGTGGAAGGGCTTGGTCGCGAAGGCTCCCATTTTCTGGGTTACAGACAAATGCAAGAACTTGCAGTCCCTCGGTGGAAGGGCTTGGTCTTGAAGGCTCCTGTTTTCCGATTTGCAGAAAAACGCGAGAACTTGCAGTCCCTTGGTGGAAAAATTTTGTCGCGGGGGATTACATGTTTCCGCCTTCAACTACGAGACTGTCGGCATCGGCTGCAGGACCGTAGACTGGACGCAGGGTTTCCTCATAGTCCTTGTGGAAGAAATTCTCTGCTGCAAGGGATTTAATCTCGTCGTTTATCCAGCTCAAAAGCTCGGTGTTTCCCTTCTGCACTGCGGGGGCAATGGCATCAAGACTTCCCAGACTGTCAATTCCGACTGCAAATCCCGGATTCTCAATGGCCCATGCAAGGACCTCGGTGTTGTCGGTGGAAAGACCTGCTCCACGTCCGTCAAGAAGTGCGTTGTATGCCTCTGAGTAAAGGTCGAACTTAACGAGCTCCACCTCAGGATAATTGTTGGTGAAGAAAGTCTCTGCCGTGGTTCCCTTGCTTACAATCAGCTTCTTTCCGTTGAGCTGTGAGACTGACGTGACTAAATCAGATTCGGGGGAAACAACTCCAAGAGCGACCTTCATGTAGGGGAGTGCAAAATCAACTTTTTCCGCACGCTCCGGTGTCACAGTAAAATTGGCAAGAACCAAATCAACTTTTCCCGTGGCAAGTACCTCAACTCTGCTCGCCGCCTCAACAGGAACATAATCAGGCTTCACACCAAGGTCCTTTGCTATGCGGTCTCCGAAATAAACGTCGTATCCCTTGTAATTACCGTTCTCGTCAACATATCCGAATGGCTTTTTGTCGCTGAACACGGCAATCTTGATTTTACCGCTCTTCTTAATCTGCTCGATGCTTCTTGCCTTGGTTCCGTTTCCGCATCCGGTCAGTGAGGCCACGCTGAGACCAAGCGCCAGTGAAGCAATCAACACGCCAAAAATTCTTCTGTTTTTCATAAATAACTCCTCTTGAAATCCTTTTTGTAAAGTGAAGTTAAACATATCGTTTTAGTGGGAAATTGTCAATGGGGTGGGGCGATTTCTTTTACCCGAATGTCTTTGAGAACACGTCGAAATTCTTTGTGTCGTATCTGCAGAAAACGGCGAACTCAACCGTCTCAAAATCGTATTTTCCGATGAGCCTTGAGAAAATCTCCGACACTATCTCTGGAGGATTGTTGAACGCACCGCAGCCGAATGCCCCCAAAATCAGGACCTGGACTTTTTCCTTCGATGCCACGTCAAGGACTCTCTTTATGCGGGATTCCATGGCCTTTCTGTACCTTGCCTCGTCAAAATCGACATCCAGAACGGGAGCGGCGGACACAATGACATCGGTTTTGAACCATGCGTCTTCGTCCATCATTTCAGGCACTGACTCATCGGTCTTGAACACTGTGACATCGGGAACGTAGATGAGGTCATCGTTTCCCATTTCATCGAGTTTGCCGGCAATGAAATCCCTTGTGTGCCTCTCGTAGAACTCCTCCCTTTTCGCGCAAAGACAGGGATAAAGCGTGGAGATTCTGCATATTGATTCCTCCTGAGCTCCTGCCGAAAACGGTGCTCCTCCTATGCTGTGGTTGTTCGCGAAATCAAGGCAGCAGATTTTCTTTCCCTTATAGTTTGCCGCAGCCTCAAAGGTTCTTTTTCCCGAGACCAGTACTTTCATCTTGCCGTTTGCCTGAATGTCCCCCGTCTCAATCTTGTCATCGGAAAGAAGCACATATTCCCTCTCCACGGAATCCTCTATGGATTTTTTTAGCCTGTTCAGAGACGAGCAAAGCTCCAGAGTGTTTTCCATGGTTTCCCTGTTGATTTTCCGAAAATCCATCCTCATTCTCCTATTTCCTGACTCCTCAAATACTCCGGTATCTCCTTGACCCTGGTATATTTCCAGTCCTTCGCGTGATGTCCGGGAAGTCCCTTTTCTATGCGCTCGTTTTCCCGGTTCAGCTGATATGAAATCATCTTTTTGAATACGTCCATCAACGGTTCCGGATCCGCACTCTGATTCGCAATCCCCGGGGCCTGTAGCTCCCTGATTATGTAGTAGCAGGACTCGATGGTGGAGACACAGTATTCGGCGGGTTCCCTTTTGAAAGTAAAGATTGATTTGTAGGAGCCGCTGAAAGAAAGCTTGGACAGTGTGTTTACGTTTGTGCTGAGCTTTATCATCTTTTTGGAGCAGAACCACGTGGAGTCGATTATGATAACAAGAAGCCTTCGGTTTCCAATCTCTTCTTTGAATCCGGGTGTGTCTGCTGTCCTTGCGTCATCTCCGGGGTAGAGCAGCACTGGAAAATATTCCGGGGATGAGAGAAGGGAGTTCAGACGCTCGTTTTGGGTAAAATCCACGCCCACAAGAATCTCGCTTTCGGGTAATCTCAAGTGGGCAAGTCTTCCGGTACCGGTCTTCTGTCTTTTCGCTTCCTTGGGATGCATGAGAAAAATAAACTTGATGCCTGAGTCCACAGTTTTCAAATCAGCACAAAAACATCGGGAAAGCGGATTCAGGCATTTGAAACAAATGTGGCTTTTAGTCTCGCCGGTTTCGTCCATCACTTTGACTTAGGCCTTGGAAACCATGTCCAAAAGTCCGTCGCGACCTACCGCACCGACTCTCTCATCAGCCATGCTTCCGTTCTTGAAAAGCTTGAAGTTGGGAATGCTCATCACGTCGTACTCGCTCGCCAAATCACCGTTTTCGTCCACATTGATTTTGCAGACCTTGACTTTTCCAGAAAGCTCCTCCGAAAGGGATTCCACCACCGGACCCATCATCTGACAGGGACCGCACCATGTCGCCCAAAAATCCACGAGAACCGGAATGTCGCTCTTGAGAACCTCTGCCTCAAAATTGTCCTTGTTCACAACAACTGCCGCCATAAAAGCCTCCTTCGCTTGGGGGTTGAAGCTCCTTTTTGAGCCTCATATAAAATATAACCTTTTTGCGCTGATTCGGCAAGTTTTTTTTGAAACCTTGATTTTTAATTTTTTGTGCTATATATTGGAAGAAAGAATGAAAAAATCAAAATCAGGGGCTCTCAAATGAGATTCATACACACGGCGGACTGGCATCTTGGGAACGGTCTTTTCGGCATAGACAGGACAAGGGAATTCGATTCATTTCTCTCATGGCTCAAGGATGAGATTGTAAGGACAAAAGCCGACGCACTGATTGTCTCGGGGGATGTTTTTGACGTGGCGAATCCACCGGTGGTCTCACGCAGGCAGTACAACAGTTTTCTTGCCTCCCTTCTCGGAACAGAGTGCAGGAACGTCGTAATCGTCGGAGGAAACCATGACTCAGGCGCGCTCCTTGATTCTGAAAAGGATATCCTTGACGCTCTTGACATTCATGTTGTGGGCTCCCTTGGAAACATCCGGAAAGAAAATCTGGGAGACATCGTTTTTGAGATAAAGGACTCCGGTGGAAATGCTCTTGGCCTTTGCTGTGCCATTCCTTTCGCACGGGAGATTGAGCTGAGGAAATTCCATGAGGAAAAAACAGAGCCCGGAAAACTTTCAGACCTTGCATATTCCGCTCTTTACTCCCTGGCGCTTGATGAGGCGAAAAAAAAGCGTGGTAAAAAAAATCTTCCGCTGATTGCGACAGGTCATCTTTATGCTTCGGATCTTGAGGGCAGGTTCGAAAATCAGGAGAGGGAAATCAGATGCGATGACGGAAGAAGAACGATTGACGACGTGATTGGAAATCTTGGTTCCGTGCACGTGGCGGTTTTCCCGGATGATTTTTCCTATGTCGCTCTGGGGCACATACATTACACTACGATGGTCGCGAAAAATCCCAGGGTGCGGTATTCAGGCTCACCTTTTGTGCTTGGTTTTGACGAGGCGAATCTTCCGAGGCATGTCCTTCTGGTTGACGTGGAGGACGGAAAGGAAACAAGCGTGGAAAAAATAGAGGTCCCGCGTTTTTTCGACTACAGGAGAATTTCGGGAAGCATCTCAGAAATCAGCAGGGAGCTTTCAAAAATCACCAAGGCGGATGTTCCGACTTATCTTGAGCTTTATTACAAGCGTGAGGATGGAGTGAGCGTTTATGACGCGCTTTCTGAGCCGGTAAAAAATCTTCCCGAGAAAGTTGTGGTCGTTAACAGGAAGCCTCAGACATTCTCATCCCTTGGAGAAAAAAATTATCAGGGCATGGACAGCGACGAGATAAAAAATCTTTTGCCCGAGGAAATCTTCACCAGCCTGATTCTTTCAAAAATGGATTTTGATACCGAGGGACTTTCGGACGAGGAGATTGAGAAAAAAAAGGACGAGCGGATAAAAAAGTATCTTCCGCTTTTTATGGAAGTTGCGAGGGAAGTCGAGGAGGGTGCGGGCGATGAGGATAATTAAAATTGAGATGGAGAACCTGAATTCCCTCAAAGGATACTGGAGCATAGATTTTACCCATCCTGATTATGAGACCTACCACAGGCTCTTCGTGATTTCAGGAGAGACGGGATCAGGAAAAACCACGATTCTGGACGCCATAACGCTTGCTCTTTACGGAAAGACCGCGAGGCAAAAAAACGTCTCCAAAAGTGAAAATGAGATTATGACTCGGCACACGGCTTTTTGCAGAGCTGTAATCACCTATGAGTGCAGGGCCGGAACATTTGAGTCGGAATTCTATCAGGCAAGGGCAAGAAAAAATCCCGGGGGAAGCTTGCAGCAGCCTGAGTGCAGGATAAAAAATCTTATTGACGGAAAAGAGGAGTGTGGAATCGCCGTAAAGAAATTTGAGGAGAAAACCGCGTCAATCATTCAGCTTGATTACACTCAGTTCAGCCGCTCAATCATGCTTGCTCAGGGTGAGTTCGACACTTTCATAATGGGCGACGAAAGAAGCAGGGCAGCGATTCTCTCCAAGCTCAACGGAACGGAGCAGTACAAGGAGATTGGACGGAGGATTTGCGAGAGGGCAAAGACATACAGGGATGAGCTTACGGAAATTGAGAAGGAGCTTTCCGGTGTGGAGCTTCTTTCCGACGAAGAGATTTCCTCCATGGAAAAGGACAGGGACGAGAGGATTTCAAAAAACAAGGAGCTCAAAAAACAGATTGACGAAATCAACCTTGACTTGAAATGGATTTCTGACGTGAGAACCTCTAAAAAAACGCTTTCTGAAGCCGAGGAGAAAAGACGGATTTTTGACGGTGAGAACTCCTCATTCAAAAAAGACGGGGAGAAACTGGAGCTTGCCGAGAGAGCCGAAAAATGCAAGGCTGAGTATCTGGCCCTGAAACAGACCGGGGAAAATCTTGAGCTCAAAAAAAAGGACCTTGAGAAAAATAAGGCGGAGCTTGAGGAGTGCTCAAAAAAACATGCGGCTTCGGAAATCGAATGTGAGAGTGCGAAAAAAGAGTCGGATGCGGCTGAGAGTGAACTTGAGGAAAACAGAATTATATGGAAGAAAGTTCGCGAGATGGATTTGGAACTGAGACACCTTGGGGAAAATCTTGCGGCTTCGAGAAACAACGTGAAGATTGCGGGGCAGAGACTTGACGAAGAGAAAAAATCCCTGGAGAAATATCTCATGCAGATTAAGGAAATCAAATCTGAGGTTGAGAAAGTCGGCTCGTATCTGGATGAAAACGCGGGCGATGAAAATCTCGGGGAACTTCTCATAAAACTTGAGTCGAAGGAAAAAATCATTTCGGAGCTGCTCTCTGAGATTGAGAAAAAATCCGGCATGATTTCAAAAAACACTTCGCTCGTCGAAAAAAAATCTGAGAATCTTGAGAAAGAAAAAAAAGAATTTGATTCCCTCCAAAGCCGTTTGAAGGAACTTGTGAGCACGGAATTTCTTTCCGTCGCAGTCATTTTGCGAAGTCATCTTTCGGAGGGAAAGCCTTGTCCCGTATGCGGATCCACCGGGCATCCTGTTCTGGAGCACACGCGGGATGAAAAATCAATGGACTCAAAGACGCAGAATCTTGCGCTGGACATTTCTGGTCTCAACAAAAAGATTGAGGAGGCGGAGAAAAACATAGGCAGTCTTTCCGTGGAGATTGACGCTTTGAAAGAGAAGAACTCACAGCTTGAGGATGAGGCTCGTGAGAGGAGGGAAAAACTTTCCGCAGAGACTTTGGAGATTGACGCGTTGATTTCACCCTGGGGCATGAAGCTTCCTTCATTGGAGCCTGACAGTCTGAATGTGATTTGCGTTCTGAAAGAGTTTGAGAAAAAACTTTCTGAGAGACATGGGATTTTCAAGGAAAAAAAGGAAAGAAAATCTGATTTGGAAAAGGAGCTTGGAAGTCTTGAGGCAAAACGTGACGCAATCAAACTTGACTCTCTTTCCGGGCAACTTGATGAGGCTAAGAAAAAAGAGTCGGATGAGGAGTCCCGTTATGATGAGGAACGCAAAAAAAGACATGAGTTTTTCGGTGACAAAAATCCTGATGAGGCGGAAAGTCTTGCCGTTGAAAAATCCAGGAGACTCAAGGATGATTTTGCCTCAAAGGAAAAAAAGAGAAATGACCTGCTCCTTAGAAAAACGGCTGTAGAGGAGAGCATAAAAAACTGCGGGGATGAGATTGAGAATTTCACCTGCCAATATGAAGAGAACGAGGAGAGATTCAAAAGCGTCCTTTCAAAGAACGATTTCAAATCCAGGGAGGAATTCCTTTCTTGCGTAATGGATGATTCTTTGCTTGAGACCCTGAGAGAAAAAAGGAGCTCGCTGATAAAAAGGGACGGAGAGACGAAAAATGCCCTTGATACGGCCCGCTCAAATTACGAGAAAATCATTTCGGAAAAGAGGACGGAAAAAGCTGAGGACGAGCTGATTGAAAAACGTGATTTTATGCAGTCGCAGCAGTCCGAGAATTCTGAGCTGATTGGAGGAATCAACACGCGCCTAGAGAGAAACTCCGAGCAAAAAGAAAAGGCTTTGGAAATCCGGAAGAGGTGCGATGAGGCAAGGTCCAGAAACGAGCTTTGGCAGGAGATGAGACGCTTCGTTGGAAATAAGGCGACCGGCGAGGATTTTGAGGTCTTCGTGGAGGCTCTTGCGTTCAGGCAGCTTCTTCAGATTGCGAACAGGTATGTGGAGGCCATAACCAAAAGATACAGTCTCGTGCAGGTTGAAGGCAAGGTGGATTTCAGAATCCATGACGTGAACTATCCGGACTCAAAGGATGACAGACCGGTGAACAATATGAGCGGTGGTGAGAAATTCATAATCAGTCTTTCCCTTGCGCTTGGAATTGCAGAGCTTGCGAGCAGAAACGTCCGGGTGGATTCCCTTTTCCTTGACGAGGGATTCGGCACTTTGAGCGGAGAGCCGCTGATGGAGGCTATATTTGCTTTACAGTCGCTCCAAAACAGCGGTAAGATGCTCGGAATCATCACTCACATTGACTCTGTAATCCGGGAATTCTCCCTGCACATAGAGGCGAGAAAAAATATCTCTGGAACAAGCGAGCTGAGCGGACCCGGTGTAAGCAGAGTTCCTATTTGATTTCCCCGCGAAGGATTTTACGCACAAGGATTCCGGAAGGCTGCAGGTCATCCTCAGTCCATCCTCCCTTGGCGTTGCGGTCCCTGTTGTATTTCAGCACGCCGGAGTCCTCTCCCTTGTTGTTTACCGACCAGTTTGCCCAGGAGATTTTGTTCTTTGCCATGAAGCGGGTCCATTCCAGTGTCTCTTTTTCGAACACTCCTCCGTCACCTGATGCCTGTGTTGTTCCCCATTCGGTTATGAAAATCGGAAGTCCTTTTTTGAGCGCCTTCGCAATGACGTCCCTGCTGTCCTTTCCGTGGCTTCCTGCGTAGAAGTGTGCCGTGTACATTATGTTTTTCTGTCCCTCAATCGGACTTTCCGCCGCGCTCATCACGTCGCTTGACCAGACCGGGGTTCCCACCACAATCACGTTGTCGCAGTGCTTTCTGATTATCGGGATGATTCTTTCGGCGTATGGCTTGATGTTTCCTTCCCAAGTGACTTTATCTCCGTTGGGCTCGTTGCAGATTTCATAGATAATGTTCGGGCAGTCGGCGTATGTGGATGCGATTTTCTCAAAAAACTCCTCGGCCCTGTTCGCGTATACCAAAGGATCATGCTCGTCAATCACATGCCAGTCAACTATTACGTACATCCCCAGCTCTTTCGCCGCCTCAATGGAATCAATCACCTTGCTGAAGTTGGAGCCGACCTGGGTTGTGTAAAGGGCTGCCCTCCATAAATCCGCGTTCCAGTCATCACGGAGCCACTTGATCACGTCTTTGTTCGCATATTTTCCGTACCATTGCAGGCCATGTGAGCTCATTCCGCAAAGCTGCACGGGTTTTCCGCTTGAGTCGCAGAGATGGATTTTCTCAACGCTCAACGCACCGTAACGCTCCACAGGTGTCTTTGAGTCATTGTAAATTTTTCTGGTCCCGTTTGAGCAGGAGGAAACCGAAATCAAAACAAGAAATGCCGACAAAATGATTGCCGCTTTTTTTATAAAAATCTTCATGGAAAAAATTATACATTACTTAGCCATAAAAAGCAAGGTGATTGTCCGTGGTCTTTAAAGCCTCCGCCCATGCCTATCAAAATCTCGGTCATGCGCTAAATATATAAGAAGATGTGGCTTTCAGTCAAGGCGGCGTCTATGGACACACAGGTTAAACTGTGCTAGAGTTTTATTTAGGAGGTACGGTATGCGTAGGAACCATTTTTCTCTTGTGTTTTTTATTGCGATGGGGCTTGCCGTTTTGTTTTCTTCATGCCAGAATTTTCTGCAGGGCGGTGACATAAAAAATCAGATGGAAGAGATGATTGCACATGCGAAGGCGGAGAAATATCGGATCAGGTTTTCCCCGGGATCAAGCGACTTCGGTGTGGTTTATCCTCAGGAAATGAATATGGCGGAGGGTGATTCCGTCACGATAGAATTCGACAAGAGTCAGGGATGCATTTTCAACGCATGGGTCTGTTGTGACGGCACTGGAAAAATCCTTGAGGACGCCTTTGAATTTTCGAATGAGTCCGTGAGCTCTTCAAAATATACTGTGGACGCAAAACTGATTCATGGAGCGGAAGGTCTTGTCGTAAAACCAAACTGCTATCTTCCGAGCGAAAGTGTCCCGCCGGAGTTTAAGACCCTCAGACTTGCGAAGACGGAAGAGGATGCCTTGAACGGAACCAATTTAATCAGCTTCGAGTCCTTTGTGGATTATGCGGACAAAGATAATTATGACGGGGATTCCGTTGTCGTTTCGGCAAATATCCGAAGTCACCATGTAAACTGCATTTGGATTTACGTGGAGGGAGACGATGACTCAAGCGGTGTTTCAGAACTGATTGTAAAGGAAAAATTCATCAGGCAGAAGAACGGAACAGAAGTGTCGAGCAGCGGCGAGATTTCAAGCGGAATCATCAATCCGGCATCCTCAACATCATTAAAGGGAGCCTTCAAAGTGAATTTCAAGACTCTTGAGGATGGTGTCCTAAACCTTAGTTTTGCTCTCAGGGACAGAGCTGGCAACGAGACTTCCTATGACCAGACTTCGGATGTGGTAAAGGATACTGAGCTTTCTGTCAAGGCTTATCCTACTGATATGAGTTTTAAACGCTGTGGGGAAAATACAAGCATTTATAAATATACGGTTCCTCTGGCAGAAAATGCTGCGGCTTCTTATTTTGTAAAGGACATGGACGGAAATTTATATTACAAGAGTCTTTTCCAAACTGATTCTGAATCTCACACATCAGAGAAAGTGAAAATTCGTTCCGCATCCTTTGGATATGATAAAAAGAATCTTGCTCCCGTGGAAAGCATCGGGCTTGAGTCTGACTCTTATCCGATTGTATTTTCGGCTGACACAAAGAAAGTCGGCTACATGTCCGTGGAATTCATGGATGAGGTGGGAAATGTCTGCACATCGGTGTATACCATTCCAAAATCCGTGGAGATATTTAACTTTGTTGAATCCACTTCCGGCGACTCATTGACACTATATGTAAATGAACCTTACGGGAAGTTTTTTGATGGAGATTCTTCCTGGTATTTCAGACTGAGCGTAAAGTACACGGCTCCTGACGGAAATGTCCATGAGCTTGGGAATATGTCAGAAAATCTGATTTCCTCTGCCAATTTGATTAACTACAGCTGCATTACAATTTCCTCCATTTGCTACAACAACGGCAGTTCCGATGTCACAAAATCCATTTCATCTCTCCCCAATGGTATTTATGAGATTTCCTGCAGTGCCGTAGCTGGATTTGGATCTGGGGACTCATTTACACCTGTATTTTCCTCCTGTGACGGAAATTCCATAAAGATTTACAAGGGTGTGGAGCGTCCTCATGTCGCGGAGCCTACCGCAGAAGATCTTCCGACCTCTTTTTCCGTAAGCAGCTCTGCCGGAGAGCCTAATTCTGGAAAAATCATAGTGCACGTAAGCCTGCCAGAGGATTTTGTTCCAAATCCGTCGCTTTCTTATGCCGTGAACTACTTTATGTTTGACAGTCCTATTTCCACTGCCTCTGTCATAGGCGGAGGATATTCTTCAAATTTCGATTTTGAAATCTCGAGTCATAAAACAAATTACGGCTTTCGGATTGAGGCCTATAATTCTGAAGGCGAAAGTGCTCGGACATCTTTATCCCGCTACACACTTGCGCAGGAGAATGTTCCCCCCGAGGCGGACCTGAGCAAGCTTTCATATATCAGTCCAAATTTCATCCGCTTTGCGACTCCGGCTCCTCAGTCAGGTGCTTCATACTCCACGATTTTTACGGATAACTCAGATGGTAATACTCCAGGAACCGGTGTCCTCAGAATAAGCGGAAAGGTTCCCGTCAAGTACACTTTCTTGAATGAGATTAATATGGAAGGAAAAATCGACTGGAACTCTGAGCGCATAAGGGTAAAAAATCATCCGTGGACGAAGGCTCTTGAAATTCCATTCGACGGACTTTTGGGCAATTATCTCTATATCCGCGTGGATGACATAAACGGAAACTATCTGGAAAAGAGGTTTGACAGCAAGATTTCTAGAAACAACCGCGACGCTTATATTTTTTATGAGTCTAGACTTGGAGCCAACGGTCTTTTCGTAAGGGTGCCGAAAATTTCGACGACAAGACCTTTCGTAACGTTTGAATATTTTAATCCTGAGACGGCTTCATGGGCTTTTACAGAAAAACTTGCGTCCAATGGCTCGGGTACGGATATAAAATATTTTACTATGACTGCCGGTTCTGGTGATAACTCTGACATTTGTTTATTATCACTTATGACACCTACAAGCAGGGGACTTTCTGAGTCTGAAAAAAGCTCCTTTATCCGCATCCAGCCGTGGGTATACGATTCCGACCAGGATTCTTACTCGCTTTACAATCCGGTTTATCTCTATCCCAACAGCTATATCTCCGGTGAGACCTGCAATCAGAAAAACTTTGTGGAGGGAAAACTTGGCCTTGAGGTTTTTACGGATAAGCCCGTACTTGTGCATACATTCTACAGTTCCGTGAATCTTGGTGATAATTTGAGCGACTGGCTTTTTGGAGGAATTGAAACTGGTATTGTGCAGAAAAATTCTTCGTTCACATATTCCTCTGAAAATCTGGATGAGGTTCCCTCTGGAAGCTATTATACTGTCATAATGCACTTTATTGACGGTACCACGGCAATGTCGGATGTCAGGGTAAAATAGGGGGCCCTGAATATTTATGCGTTTTTCTTAGTTTCCTATTGAATTATTTGAAAAAAAGCATTATTATATAGTAGAAATTCTTCTATACAGGAGTTGTAATATTATGGCAGATGTAAGAGTTGCTATTAATGGATTCGGCCGCATTGGTCGCTTGGCTTTCCGTCAGATGTTTGACGCAAAAGGATATGAAGTTGTTGCTATCAACGACCTGACAAGCCCGAAGATGCTTGCTCACCTCTTGAAGTATGACACAGCTCAGGGCGGATACATGGGCCGCATCGGTGAAGGAAAGCACACTGTTTCTTACAAGGACGCTGTTCTTGCGGACGATGGAAAGACTGTAAAGGTTCCTGGTTCTATCACAGTTGATGGAAAAGAAATCACAATCTATGCAAAGCCCAACGCAGCTGAGCTTCCTTGGGGAGAGCTGAAGGTTGACGTAGTTCTTGAGTGCACAGGATTCTATGTCTCAAAGGCAAAGAGCCAGGCTCACATCGACGCTGGTGCCCGCAAGGTTGTTATCTCCGCTCCTGCCGGAAACGACCTGCCCACAATCGTTTACAATGTAAACCACAAGACTTTGACTCCTGCCG